>JAWWAN010000201.1:0-6702 GCA_033721675.1 Rhodothermales bacterium
CAGGCGATGGGCGCCCGCGGGCACCCGGCCCAGCCGGTAGTGCCCGTCAGGGCCGGCGGCGGTGCCCAGCATCGTGCCGGCCACGATCACGTGGGCGCCGGGGAGCGGCGCGCCCGTCTCGTCATCGACGACCCGGCCGTGGACCGTGGCGTGCTGCGCGGAGGCCCCGAGCGGGACCGCGAGCGACAGGGCGAGGAGGGCGAGACGCGCACGCATGGCGCCGGGTCAGTTCCACGGGCGGTACTCCTTGGGGACCTCGTCCGCCACGCGCTCGAAGGCGAGGTAGCCGTAGAACGTCACGCCGTAGGGGTCGAGGACGTCGCCCTTGCGGTCTACGACGGCCGGGCCGTTCTCCACGCGGATCATCGACGTGCGGAAGCGCGGGCGGCGGCGCTGGTTCGTCCAGTCCAGATACGCCTGCGATTCTTCCTCCTGCGTGTAGACGATCTCGACGAACCCCTCGAAGTCGATGATCTTCTCGTCGTCGGTCTCGCCGTCGTGCAGGATCTCGTCGAGCCGGATCGGATAGCGCTGGCTGCCCTGGAGGCGGGTGCTGCTGCCGAAGCCGGAGGCGGGCCGGCTGAAGATCTCGAAGCCCTGGTCCTCGACGCGGCCGTTGAGGGCGGCGAGCATGAAGTGGCGGAACGAGCCGTAGAAGGCGGAGTCGCGCCGGGCCTTCCACAGCGCCTTCTCTTCGGGGCTCGACGCCGAGAGCTCCTCGAAGAGCGGCTCGCCGTCGTACTTGGTCCGGTTCGGGGTGGCGATGAACTCTTTCAGGAAGTAGGTGACGCGGTAGCCGAGCGCCCGGTTTTCGATGACGAGCGGCTCCGAGGCGTGCGCCCGGAAGTCGCCGCCGCGCGCCTCGAAGTCGAGCACCTCGGCGTTGACGATCTCGGTCTGGGCGGCATTGGGCGTCTCGCCGATGAAGAGGCGCGTGAACTTCTCGAGCTGCCGCTTCCACTTCTTGTTGTCGCTCGTGACCGTGATCTCGCCGATCTCGACGATGGCTTCCGCGAGGACGAAGTCGTTCGTGTAGGTGCCGGGGCGGCGGACGAAGAGGTCCACGTAGTCGGGCTCGTAGCCGACGATGGAGACGTAGAGGCGGAGCGTGCCGAGCGGCACGGCGGGGATCCGGTAGCGGCCGTCGGCATCCGTCGTGGTCCCCATCATGGAGGAGGCGATGAAGACGTTTGCGTCGGCGATGGGGCGGCCGGTGGCGGCATCGGTGACGGTGCCGGTGAGGACGGCGTCGATGCCCTGGGCCGAGGCGGCCAGCGGGGCCGCCAGCAGAACGAGCAGGAAGCAGCGGCGGGCGAGCGTAGTCATGGCGGGAGGTCTGGAGAGCAGAAGCCGGGGGTCGCTGCTGCCGGAGTATACAAAATTCACGCCGCCGCCGCCGCCGGGGCGGGGCGCTCGTGCGAACGGTCGAATCCCCGGGCCGAACGGAGGCGAACCGTCCACCCGAGAGGCCGGTATGTGTGACGAAAGGGGCACCGGCCGCGTCTATCCGGTACCCGCGCCCATCACCGAAGACCGAGTTCATGCGTCTCGCCGCATTGCTGATCCTCACGTCCGTGTTCACCCTGTCCGTCGCGCCTCCGAGCCGGGCGCAAGAGGGAGAAGGCGTCGCCGCGCTCCTCCGCTGGCCGGCGGCGCTCTACGAAGAAGACGGAGCGTCCTACCCCTACGACCTGCTGCCGGCCCTCGACAGCCTCGCCCTCGGGTACCGGTACGACGTCCACGACGGCGCTCCGCGCCTGCGCCTGACGCTCGCCTGGGCGCCCGGCCCCGTGGGGGTGCTCGAGAACGAGCGCGTGGCGGCCGAGGCGATGCCGGGGCGCCTCCGGCTCCTCGCCGCCGAGATCCAGGCCGACGTCGTCGCGGAGGGGCGGACCGTGGCCCGCCTCCACCTCGTGCTCGACAGCCTGGCGCTCGCCCCGCTCCCGGACCGGCATCGGTTCACGCTGGAGGGTCAGCCCTGGGAGGCGATCTTCGAGGGCGTCACCGGAGCCGAGGCCCGCGCGTTGTTCGCCGGCGGCTTCACCCTGGACCATCTGGAGATCCTCCGCATCGCCTTCGCGAGCTACGAAGACGGCGAGGGCGGCCGGCCGTACGACCCGCGCCGCCCCACGGGCGTCGGCGTCTATCCGCCCCGCATCGGCGTGTGGGTAGACTGGATCGGTCCGCCCCGCGCGCGGGCCGGCAAGCGCGGCGCGGACCGGGCGCGCCCCGAGCGCGAGCCGCGCGAGACCGTCGGCCGCACCCCGGGCACCGAGCCTGACCGCGACCGCACGCGGGAGGGCGGCGGCGCCGAGACGGAGCGTTCCGGAGACCGTTCCGGGGATCGGGCCGAGCGCGACCGGGGCGACCGGAAGCGGCCGTCGCGGCCGGGCAAGAAACGCAACGACGACGAGAAGGACGACGACGCGGAGCTGCTTCCGGTGGCGCTCGCCGGGGCGGCGGCCGTCGGGGCGCTGGCCATCGGCGGGGGCACGGTGGGGTACTTCGGCAACACGGAGGCGCCGCTCGGGCTGGCCGCCGGGCGCGTCGCGCCGCACGCAGGGCTCCTGTTGCAGGTGGCCGTCAACGACGCCGTCCTGGGCGCGCCGGGCGACGAGACCTTCGTCGGCCGGGCGACCACGTTCTACGATCTCCTCGGGTCGCGCATCCAGCCCGCGCTGGGTCTCGGCGTCTTCGCGCGGGAGCAGGAAAGCGGGGACGCCGAATGGATGCCCAGCGTCTCGCTGGGGGCCGTCGGCAACTTCGGGAGCGTCCTCGTCCTCGGCGGCTACGACGTCGTGGCGGGCGGCGTGGACGTCGGGCTGGCCTTCAACTGGCGGCACCGCCGGGGGCGGTAGTGCGCGGCCTCACCGCGCCAGCACCGCGGTCCCGGCCGCGCGGAATCGTTCGCCTTCGGCGGCGTAGACGTAGAGACCGCTGGCCCAGCGGCGCCCGTCCAGCGTGAACGTATAGGTTCGGTGGGCCTCCAGCCGCCCGTCGAAGAGGCGCGCCACCAGCCGGCCCTGGACGTCGTAGACCGCGATGCGCACGCGCTGGGGATGGCGGATGGCCAGGGTGAAGCGGGCCGCGCCCCGGAACGGCTGGGGGAAGACCGGAGACAGGACGTAGGCCGTCGTGATCTCCACGGTCGTCTCCACCTCGGGGCTGTACGCCACGGTCCCGTCGAAGTCGATCTGCTTGAGGCGGAACCGGTAGCGGCCCGGCGGCTGGCCGTCGGCGCGGTACTGGTAGTACCGGGGGGTCTCCACCGTCCCGGCGCCTTCCACGAAGCCGAGTACGGCCCAGGCCGAGTCTGCCGGCGTAGCCCCGCGGCGCTGCACTTCGAAGCCGGCGTTGTTCGTCTCCGAGGCCGTCTCCCACCGCAGCAACACCGCCGCGCCGTCCAGCAGCGCCTCGAACGCGGTCAGCTCCACCGGGAGCAGGACGCTGGTGTTCACGGTGTTATTGCCTTCATTCTCTTCCGCGATCGCGCCGTCGGCATCCACCACACCGAAGAGCGTCCCGCCCGCGGGCGAGGCCGCCGGGGGGATCGTGACGGTCACGCTGTAGACGTGCTGCGCGTTCGCGGCCAGCGGAGTGGCGAGCGTGGCGGTGTCGAGGAGGTCGTCGGTTGAGGGGTCGAGGAGGGGGTCGTCGGAATAGTAGATCCGTGTGGTGAGGGCGGTGCCGGTCCGCGAAGCGCCTCCGTTGAAGAAGGTGTAGTCGACCGTCGTCGGCTCGCCGGGCATCAGCTCGCTGGGTGAGGCGGTGAAGGCCGCGAAGGCGAGGTCCGGCCGGCCGGTGACCTGGAAGCCGCCCATGCCGGTGTTGTTCGTCTCGTCGCTCTCGGTCACCGCCCCGTTGACGTCGAGGACGTAATGGATGAATCGGGTGCCGAAGAGGACGGTGGCCGGGAGGGTGACGGCGCACGTCTGGGGCCCCGAGGTGCCGCCGCCGGGCACCCCGCTGACGGTGCAGGTGCCGAGGGTCGTCTGCCCGCTGGCCGGGTCCGCGTCGTCGTCGTAGAAGAACCGCACGAGGAAGGCGCCCGCGTTGTTCACCCCGCCGTTCGCCACCTCGTAGGAGAGCGTCACGCTGCTGCCGGACCCCTGCGCGTCCGGCGCGGAGAAGCTGGCCATGGTCAGGTCGATGCTGGAGGCGACCGTGAAGGCGGCGGCGTCCGTGTTGTTGGTCTCGTCGCTCTCCGGGATCTGGGCGTCATGGTCGGCGAAGTACCCGAAGAACGCCGGGCCGGGAGCGGCCGTGCCGGGTACCGCGATCTGGAAGCTGTTCGGGAAGTACAGGCCTCCGGCGTTGATGTTTGCGTTGAGCGTGTTCACCAGCACGTCGCCCGTCTCGATGGTGGCATCGGTCGAGAAATACAGGCCGATGTTGAGGGCCGGGGCGCGGGTGAGGCCGTTGTTGCGGACCGTGAGGGTGGAGAAGAGAGGGCCGCCGGGCACCTGGCTGGGCGGGGTGTAGCCGGGGTCGTCCGAGCATTCCAGCGGCGTGCCGGAGAGGAACAGGCAGGTGCGGAGGACCTCCAGCTCCGGCTGGCCGGTGATGTCGATGGGGGTGAAGCCGGTGTTGTTGGTCTCGTCGTCTTCCACCACCTGCGAAAAGGGGTCGATGTGGTAGTGGATATAGCGGGCCACGCCGTTGGCGTTGAGGCCGTGCAGGACGTTCGCCGGGAGCGTGCCGCTCACGGTCGCGCTGGCCGTGGCCGCCCCGGCCGCGAGGGCGCTGATGGTCTGGGTCGCGATGAACGTCCCGGATCCGGGGTTTGCCTGGTCGTCCTTGTAGTAGAAGCGCACGGCGAACGAACCGGCGTCCGTCGCGCCCTGGTTGCGGACGCTGAAGGTGACGTCCACGGTGGACCCGAAGCCGGGTGCGCTCGGGGTGCCGTCCGGGCTCGCCGTGCCGGTGGCGATCGAGAAGCTGTCCATCACGAGGTCCGGCGGGGAGAGCACGTTGAGGGCGGCACTGCTCCCGTTGTTGGTCTCGTCGCTCTCCGCGGTGAAGTCGTCGAAGTCGGCGTAGGCGCCGGCATAGTTGACCCCGCCGGGCGCGGAGGCCGGCACCACGGCGTCGCGGCGGAGGAGGCCGGTGGCGGACGGCATGAAGCCGCCGGCGAGGAGCGGGCCGGTGATGCTCGTGTTGAGAAAGGTGTCCGTGGCCGGGTCGATGGCGGGATCCGTGGAGAAGTAGAGCCGGGCGCGGACCGAGGCGACGCGCGACTTGCCGATGTTGGCGAAGCGCGAGTAGGTGGAGAAGGCGGCGCCCTGCACCACGTCCGGCGTCGGCCCGCAGGCCGAGGCGGGCTGGCTCTGCGGCACGGCGCAGAACGCGTCCACGGTGAGGTCCGGCAGGCCGGTGATCGTGATCGGGCTCGACCCGGTGTTGTTGCCCTCGTCGGCCTCGTAGACCACGCCCTGCGTGGTGGTGTTGTTATCTCCGGCGTCGATGTAGTAGTGCAGGAACCGGTCTCCGAGGAGCACCTCCCCGGGGAGCGACGTGGCGGCGACGTCCGAGAGCGTAGCCCCGGCGGCGAGCCCTCCGCCCACGGTATAGGTGCCGAAGACGGGCTGGTTGAGCGACCCTCCCGTGTAAGGGAAGGCGAGGGTGGCATCGTCGTCGTAGTAGAAGTAGATGGTGAACGGGCCGGCCGCGCCGCCGCCCTGGTTGCGCACGGTGAACGAGAACGAGACGGCGTCTCCGTAGCCCAGCGTCCCGCCGCTCGGCGTGGCGGTGTACGAGAAGGTGTCCATCACGAGGTCCGGCCCCGGCGTGACGGTGAACGCCGCCGCATCGACGTTGTCGCTCTCGTCGCTCTCGGTGACGGTCCCGCCCGTGGTGAGCCGGTCCGCATAGGCGAGGAGGAAGTAGGCGCCGGCGGCCTGCTCGGGCGGGATCGTGACGTCGAACGTCTCGGTGAAGGATCCACCGGCCAGCAGGAGGGAGCTCCCCTCGTTCTCCCGGCCGAGGTCGAAGTCGCCGGTGTCGAAGAGGGCGTCCGTGGAGAGGTAGAAGTGCGTCCAGAAGGAGAATGGAGCGCGCGTGGCGCCGACGTTGAAGACCTGGTAGCTGATCGTGATGACGTCGCCGAGCGTACCGCTCGGGGCAGACAGCGCGGTGATGCTGGCCTGCAGGTTGGGGAGCCCGGTGATCAGCACGTCGTCCTCGTCGGCGGCGGGGTCCGTGATCTGGGTGCTGCGGTTGTTGTTCTCGTTGGTCTCCGCGACGTCGTTGTCCGGGTCCACGAAGTAATGCACGAGGCGGGTGCCGTTGAGGGCGTAGTCGGTGAGGGTGGCGGTGGTGGTGAGCAGCCCGGAGGTGCCGCCCGCAGGGATGGCCGGCACCGCCGCCGATCCGATCACCGGGAAGGAGGCGGGGTTGTTGGGGTTGAACCCGGTGTTGTCGCTGTAATAGAACCGGACGGTAAACGCGCCGGAGGCCGCCGCGCCCGTGTTCTGGATCTCGAACTCGAGGGTGAGGGGGCTGCCCGTGCCGGTGGCGCTGGACTCCACCACGTCGAAGCGCAGCATCGAGAGGTCCACCTGGGCCGTGGCGTCGAAGGCGAAGGCGAGGGAGGCAACCAGGGCGAGGCCCCACACAGTACCGGTACGCATAGATCCAGCCTCGTGATTTCAACGAAAGAGGAACCGGGCGGGCTCGGGCCGGGCCGCCCGGAGAGGATTAGAG
>JAWWAN010000202.1:0-6669 GCA_033721675.1 Rhodothermales bacterium
GCCCGTCGTCACGCCGCTCTCCGCCAACGACCCGGTCATCGCCACCGCGACCCCCTCCGGCAGTGACGGCGCGACGGTCGTGACCTTCGCGTTCATCGGCGGGCAGTTTCAGGCCGCGGACCGGCCTTTTTTCATCCAGGTGGTGGGCCGCCCGTAGCGGGCAGGCCGCCCGGATGATCCCGCCGGCCGCCTATTTCCGATAGGGAGTGTAGACCCGTACCCACTGCCCTCGCACTTCAACGAGATAACCGATGCAGCAGACCCGACGCTTCTTCTCCTATGCCCTGGCGCTGGCCCTTCTCACCGGCCTGCTCGCCGCCGGCAGCGCGCAGGCGCAGACCATCGCCTACCAGGGCTACCTCACGAACGACGAAGGCACCCCGGCCAACGGGAACGGCACCATCGTCTTCCGCCTCTACGACGCCGCCGCCGGCGGCACGCTGGTCTGGCAGGAGCAGCAGACCGGGGTGGCCGTCGCCGACGGCATCTTCTCGGTGCAGCTGGGATCCGTCGAACCCTTCGGCGACGTGCCGTTCGGCCGGCCGCTGTGGCTGGGGGTGTCCATCGGGGGGCAAGACCTGAACCCCCGCGTGCCGCTCACGGCCGTGCCCTACGCGATGAACGTGCGTGGGCTGCGTGTTCTCCCCGGAGCGGGGGCGAATCAAAGCCCCAGCCTGATTGGCGGCCACGCTGCCAACAGGGTGGATGCTATAGAAGGAGCCGTCATCGGGGGTGGCGGCGGTAGCGAGTCTGCGCTTCAGAACCGGGTCACCGAAGAAGGAAGCTATGCGACCATCGGGGGCGGGATAGGGAACGTAGCATCCGACTTTGGAGCTACCATCGGCGGCGGCGACAGCAATGAGGCGCCCGGGGAGCACTCTACCATCGGCGGTGGTTTCACCAACACGGCGAGTGAAGCCGCGACGGTGGGGGGCGGTCAGGGGAACACCGCGGACGGCTTCAGCGCCACCATCGGCGGCGGCACTTCGAACGTGGCCTCGGGCGAGTACGCGACGGTGGCCGGCGGTGAGTTCAACGAGGCCACGGGCGACCACTCATACGTCGGAGGAGGGCGCGACAACCGGGCCACGGGGATGCTGGCGACGGTGCCCGGCGGCTTCCAGTCGTGGGCGACGGGCTTCGTCTCGTTCGCGGCCGGCTACAACGCCCGCGCCGCGCACGACGGCGCCTTCGTCTGGACGGACACGGAGGGGATTCCCACGCCGTTCTCCTCGACCGGCCCGGATCAGTTCCTGATCCGCGCGGCCGGCGGCGTCGGCATTGGCACGAACGCGCCGCGCGGGGCGCTGCACCTCACAGAAACCAGCCTCGGCATCAGCGAGGCCGCCTTCTCTGACGATGCACTCATCGTAGAGGGGGACCGGCCCGTCATCGGGGTCTACGCCACGTTCCAGAGCAACACCCGCCCCGGCCTGGTGCTCGCCGGCATCGAGGATAGCGGCGATGTGTTCGACAAATGGAGCATCGTGCGCGAGTTCTTCGGCCTCAACGGGCTTCACTTCACCTACGGAACCAACGAGGATCATACGCAGAACCCCCCGGTGCTCTCGCTGTCGGCGGATCAGGGGGCGGCGGCAGAACGGTTCGTGGCGACGGACGATCTGGGCGCGAACGGGACGCCGCTGCTGGGCGGGCACTACCGGGACAACGTGGTCTACGCCTGGGCGCACGTCCTGCCCGACGGCACGGTGACGGCCAGCTACGGCTGCACCGTCACCAAGATCACCGGCACCGGCCGGTACCGCGTCACCTTCAAGCGGCAGCTCCCCAACGGCGCCTCGGCCGTGGTGACCGTGCAGACCCTCAACGACCCGGTCATCGCCACCGCCGTCACGAACGCCCTGCAGGCCGACGTGGCGACGAAGGTCTTCAACGGCGCGGCCTTCGTGGGGGCGGACTACGGCTTCTACATCCAGGTCGTCGGGCGACCGTGATGCGGGCCGTGCCGGAGCCCTCCGCCTCGCCGCCCCCTGTTCCAGCCACGCCAAGCAAGCGATCCGTCATGATTATTCGATATGCCTCGGGCCTCCTCTTCCTCGCCCTGCTGAGCCTGGGTGCGCGGCCGGCGCAGGCGCAACCGTTCATCCTCCGGGCGAGCGTGCTCAGCGCCGGCGGCCAGCAGAGCACGGGCGGCAACCTGGTCCTCCGGAGCACCATCGGGCAGGCCGGCGCCGGGCGGGCCGCCACCGGCACCCTGCTGCTCGACGGCGGCTTCTGGCCCCAGGCCACGCGCGCCGCCGGCCCCCTCGCCCTGCCCGTCGCCGCCGACGATGTTGCCACGACGGACGAGGACACGCCCGTCGAGATCGACGTGCTCGCCAACGACACCGACCCCGGCGGCGGCGCGCTCTCCATCTTCGACTTCGGCGCGCCAGACCACGGGGAGGCGTACCTGTCCGGCGAGGGCCTCTTCACCTACGAGCCCGAGGCCGATTTCTTCGGCGAAGACGGCTTCGTCTACTATGTGCAGAACGCGCAGGGCGGCCGGAGCGAAGGGACGGTGCGGATCACCGTCCACCCGGTCAACGATGCGCCCGTCATCACGAGCACGCCCCCGGCATCGGCAGGGCTGGGCGTGGAATACCGCTACACGGTCGAGGCCGCCGACGCCGAGGGGGACGCGCTGACGCTCTCGGCGCCCGTACTGCCCGGCTGGCTCGCCCTCACCGACCACACCGACGGCACCGCCACCCTGGCCGGCACCCCCACCGCTGCCGACGCCGGCGAGCACCCCGTCACGCTCGCCGTCAGCGACGGTGCGGCGGCGAACGAGCAGGTTTTCTCCATCACCGTCGCCGCACTCGCCGCGCCCGTATTGGTGGCTCCGGAAGACGAGGCCGTGGTCGATCCCAGCAGCGGCGTGGTGGTGGCGTGGCGGGCGGTCCCCGGCGCAGCCACCTACCTGCTGGAGGTGGCTACCGCCGAAGACTTCTCCACGACCGTGCTGCGGGCAGGCAATCTCACCGACACCACCGGGACGCTCCAGAGCCTGCAGGTCGATACCCGGTACTTCTGGCGCGTCCAGGCCGTCGATGCGGCGGGGGTGCCGAGTGTCTTCAGCGCGCCCTTCCAGTTCACGACCGCCGTGGCGGTAGGCACGGCGGACGAGGCCGGCGTGCCGGCGCACTTCCACCTGGAGCCGAACTATCCCAACCCGTTCAACCCGCGGACGACCATCCCCTACGCCGTGCCACGCCGCACGCACGTCCGCCTCGCCGTCTATGATCTCTACGGCCGGCGCGTGGCGCTGCTCGTGGACGCTGTGCAGCCGGCGGGCCGGCACCAGGCCGTCTTCGAGGCCGGCACCCTGCCGAGCGGCACCTACTTCGACCGGGTCGAGGCCGAGGGCTTCACCGCCACCCGGGCCCTGACCCTGCTGAAATAGCGGCGACGCGCCGGGATCACTTTTCGGGATTCGCGGGCATCAGGACGGCGCGGTGCCGGGCCGCCGCCTCGACGCGGCCCCGCGAGAAGTAGACCGGGAAGAATCCGTCCTGTGCCCAGAGCGGGAAGAGGTCCCGGTAGTGCGGGTCGTCCGGGTTGCCAGACTGGCCCGGCGCGTTCATCCCCACGGCGGCGTCCCAGTCCGCGGTATCGACGATGAGGCGGAAGGAGGCGCCGGAGGTCTGGTTGTCTCCCCAGCCGGTGTTGCCCACCGTGTAGCTGTTGCCACCGCGCGGCACGGGGCCTGCGTCCAGCCGCTGCCGGACCGGTTCGGCGACGGCGGCGCTGAGGGGGTGCCGGATGAGCGCGTGCTTGTAGCGTTCCTGGCCGTACTGCCACCCGCCTGGGTCGGGGCCGAGCTTCGCCGTCAGATCCGCGATGGCCTCGGCGAGGGCTTGCAGCAAGAAGGCGTCGCGCCCGGCCACGGGGTCCGGCCCGAAGGCGGGCGGCGGCGCGGTGAGCCAGCCGATCATCGTAGACATGGCGATGCGCCCGAGGGCGTCGCGGGCCGCCTCGGGCACGAACAGCCGGTGGGTGTGCTCCATCAGGCGGCGCTCCCACGCCACGTAGATGCCCGCCGCCACGGATTCCGCGTCGAGCACGAAGTCCCATTCCAGGAGCCGTCGCCGGGCGTGCTCCACGGCGGGGTCGTCGGCGCGGAGCGCGTGCAGGAGAGGGACGAGGTTGCGCGCCGGGAGCGAGAGGTAGTCCGTCTGCAGCCGCATCATGTCCATCATCGAGAGGCGGCGGCCGGAGCCGAGCACCTCGGCGAGGCGGTGGGCGCGGTAGGGGTCAGACCAGTTCCAGCCCACGGCGTTGCGGTGCGGGTAGCCGGGCGGGACGAGGTTCTCGTTGGCCGTCGCCCAGAATCCCTGATCGGGATTGACCACGTGCGGCTTTTCCTTGATCGGGAGGTAGCCGGCCCACTCGTAGCGCCCGTCGCCGGGCACGGGCACCAGCCCATCCCAGTTCGGCCGGATCGGGGCGATGCCGACGGCCTGCCAGCCGATGGTGCCGTCGCGGCCGGCCCAGACCATGTTCTCGCCGGGGATGTGGCTGAAGCTGCACGCCTCGCGGAACTCCTCCCACGTCGTCGCCTGGTTCATGCGCAGGCTCGCCAGGTAGGGCGCCCCGCCGATCTCCATCCAGGCGGCCCGCACGGCATAGGCCTTCCGGCGCGCCGCGTCTTCGTAGACGACCGGCCCGTGGCGCGTGTAGGCGAGATCGACGACGACGGGCGCCTGCCCCTTCACGCGGATCGTGTCTTGGAGGACGCGCATGGCCTCCCAGCCGTCGCCGTAGCGGTAGCGGCGCGGGTCGTCCGGGTGGGTGTCGTAGACGTAGAGGTCCTCGCCGTCGGTGGGGAAGACGGTCAGGCCCCAGGCGCCGTGCTCGTTGTGGCCGATGGAGACGCCGGGGATCTCCGGTTCGCCGCCGCCGATGACGTTCCAGCCGGGGGCGACGAGGTGGACCCAGTAGCGGAGCGAGGGCGCCGCGTGCACGCGGTGCGGGTCGTTCGCCATCACGGGGTAGCCGCTCTGGGTGAGCCGCCCACTGACGACCCAGTTGTTGCTGCCGATGGCCTCGCGCTCGTGGCGGTGCAGGCGGTGGGCGGCGGCCTCGGCGGCCCGGGCGAGGTGCTCGAAGGCCGCCGGATCGTTGCGGTGCGCGGCGGCGATGTCGTCCGGCTCGAAGCGGATCGGGCGGCGGAAGGCGTTGTAGCGGCCGAGGATGTCGTCGAAGAGGGCGTCGGCGTCGAGCGCGGGGTCGAGGGCGAGGCGCGGCTCGCCGGGGTGGAAGTGGACGAGCTCGCGGACGGCGTCGGGGCCGAGGAGGGCCACGGCGCGGCCGTAGTCCAGCTCGTCGTTGATATTGCCGAGCAGCCCCTGGTGCCGCGAGATGACGACGGCGGGGGTCCAGGGGTGCGGCGTGATGCCGAGCAGGTGGAACTCCAGCGGCAGGGTGTCCGGCGAGCGCATCGCCTCGGCGATGTAGGCATTGACGCCGCGCACGTACGCCCGGATGATGGCCGCGCCGCGCGGGTGGTAGTAGTTCATCTCGGCCTCCATGTCTCCCCGGAACAGGAACAGGCGCGTGCCGGCGTCCCGCTCGATCGCGCGCGGCCCCAGGATCTCGGCGACGGTGCCGGTGGCCTGCCGCCGCCAGATCTCGAACTGGAAGAGTCGGTCTCGGGCGGCGCTGTAGCCCTGCGCGAAGAACAGGTCGGCCTCGTTCTCGGCGTAGATGTGGGCGATGCCCCAGGGGTCGCGCAGGATCTCGACGGGGGCGTGCAGGCCGGGCATTCGGAGGGTATCCGTTGCCGTCTGGGCCTGCACCTCGGCGGCCAGGAGCAGAAGCAGCAGGAGCCAGCCCGAAAGGGCGCGCGGGAAGACGGAGCGTCGCATGGCAGGGTAGAGTGAGGAAGGGGCGTTCGAGGATCAGGGAGGCGCGGCGGTTTCGCCACGCTCCAGCGCGGCGAACCGAGGGTCACCCCGCAGGGCATCCAGCCGGGGATCGACGGGGAGGTAGATCAGGTAAGGGTCGTGGAGGGCGAGGGCCTGCTCCAGGAGGGCCAGCGCGGCGGCGGCATCGCCGAGGGCGGCGTGGATGAGGGCCACGGCGTAGGGCGAGACGAAGCGCTCGGCCGCCATCGCCTCCAACTCAGCCAGGACGGTCCGGGCGTCTGCGGTGCGGCCGGAGGCAGCATACGCGCGGCCGGCGCCGGCCAGCCAGAGCGGATTGCGCCCGCCCGTCTCCAGCGCCTGCTCTGCGGCGGCCACCGCCGCGTCCGTCCGGCCGAGCAGCTCATAGGCCATGCCGAGAAACACGAGCGCCACCGGGAAGCCGGGCTCGGTGGCGAGCACGGCGCGGTAGCGCGTGACGGCTTCCTCGTAGCGGCGATCGAACAGATAGGCCGACGCGAGGTCGGTGGCGATGACGGGCGAGAGGGGGTCGAGCGCGCGCGCCCGTTCGAGCTGGTCGAGGCCCTCCTCGAAGCGGCCGGTGAGGCTGAGGAACTGGCCGTAGTTCTGGCGGGCCGTAGCATCGCTGGGGTTGAGCGCGAGGGCCCGCTGGAAGGCGGCGCCGGCGCCGGCGCGGTCGCCGTGGTACTGCCACCGCGCCAGGGCCAGCGGCACGAGGGCGTCGGCCAGCGTGGTGTCCAGCGCGAGTGCGCGGCGTGCGGCAGCCTCGGCGCGTGGGAAC
>JAWWAN010000203.1:0-6668 GCA_033721675.1 Rhodothermales bacterium
CCACGGTCTACCAGCAGCTCCGCTACACCCAGACCAAAGACCTCGGCTTCGCCGGCGAGCAGGTGCTGAGCCTCGCCTTCGCAGACAACGCGATGGCCTACCAGCATGCCGCCGTCAAGCAGGCCGTGCTGCGCCACCCCGGCGTGCTCGCGGCCTCGGCGACGAACGGCGTGCCGGGCAGCTACGCGATGCGCTACGGCTTCCACCCGGACACGACCGACCACGACCGCCAGGTGACATTCTACTCGGTCCTGGGGGATCACGACTACCTGAAGACGCTCGGCCTCGCCCTGACCGCCGGGCGCGCGTTCGACCCGGACCGCCCCAGCGACGCGACCGAGGCGATCCTCGTCAACGAGCGCGGGGCGGCGGTGCTGAACCGCACGCCCGTGGTGGGCACCTCCCTCGGCGGCTTCAGCGGCGGGCGCAACGAAGTGATCGGGATCATCGAGGACTACCACTTCGCGTCGCTGCGCGAGTCCATCGAGCCCGTCCTGCTCCGCGTCCGCGAGCCGCGCGAGCAGCCCTGGCCGCCGTACTACCACCTGATGGTCCGCTTCCAGCCGGAGCGCGCGGCGGACGTCGTGGCGCACATACAGGCCGTCTGGAAGGAGTTCGGCGCCACCGAGCCGCCGGAGGTCGCGTTCCTGGACGACGCTTTTGCCGCGATGTACGCCACGGAGCGGCGGCTGGGGCAGGTCTTCGGTGTCTTCGCCGTCGTGGCCATCGTGATCGCGTGCCTGGGGCTCTTCGGGCTGGCGGCCTACGCCGCCGAGCAGCGCACCAAGGAGATCGGCATCCGCAAGATCCTGGGCGCCAGCGTGCCCGGCCTGGTGGGGCTGCTCTCGCGCGAGTTCCTCGTGCTCGTGGCGACGGCCTTCGCCGTGGCGGTGCCGCTGGCATACCTGCTCATGAGCCGGTGGCTGGAGAACTTCGCCTACCGCACCGACCTCGGCGCGGGCGTCTTCGTGCTGGCCGGCGTGCTCGCCCTCGCCCTCGCGCTGGCGACGGTGGGCTACCAGGCCGTGCGCGTGGCTCACCGCAACCCCGTAGACGCGCTCCGTTATGAATGAGGAGGTCGACGGGGCCCTGAGTATCGCACCCGGCTCCCCGGCGATCACGAACACGACCCATGAAAGAACTGACGCCCTGGCTGCTGATGGCGGCCCTCACCGTGGCCTGGATGCTGGACCGCGCACCGGCGCTGCCCCCGGCCGATGCCCCGCCCGAGGTGGTGCAGGTAGACTCGCTGCTGGCCGCGATGGCCGCCGGCGGGGAGCGCTGGCACGCCTTCCTGGACCGGCCCACGCTGCGCACCGGCCTGTACGTCCTGCCCGAGGGCGCCGAAGACCGGCAGCAGCCCCACGGCGAGGACGAGGTCTACTACGTCCTCCGGGGCCGCGCCACGCTCACCGTAGACGGCATCCCGCACGCCGTCGAGCCCGGCACCGTGGCCTTCGTCGGGGCCGGCGCCGCGCACCGCTTTCACGACATCGCCGGCGGCCTGGAGCTGCTCGTCTTCTTCTCGACGGCGCCCACGACGGCCGACCACTGACCTTCCCGCCTGCCTCTGCCTCGAACCCATGATCAGCCTCCGCGAGATCACCAAGAGCTACCACCACGGCTTCAGCGCCACCCACGTGCTGCGCCGCGTCAGCCTCGACGTCGGGGAGGGCGAGTTCGTGACGATCACCGGGCCGTCCGGCTCCGGCAAGAGCACGCTGCTCCACATCATGGGCCTGCTCGACGAGCCCACCCAGGGGGAGTACCACTTCCTCGGCGAGCCCGCCCACCGCCTGAGCGAGCGCCGCCGGGCCGCCCTGCACCGCGAGCACATCGGCTTCGTCTTCCAGGCCTACCATCTCATCGACGACCTCACGGTCTACGAGAATCTGGAGACGCCGCTGCTCTACAAGAAGATCAAGAAGGCAGACCGGCAGCGGCTCGTGGCCGAGGTGCTGGACCGCTTCCAGATCGTCGCCAAGAAAGACCTCTTCCCGAACCAGCTCTCCGGCGGCCAGCAGCAGCTCGTGGGCGTGGCCCGCGCGCTCATCATCCGGCCCCGCCTCATCCTGGCCGACGAGCCGACGGGCAACCTGCACTCCAGCCAGGGGGACCAGATCATGGACGTGCTGAAGCAGCTCAACGAGGACGAGGGCGTGACGGTCGTGCAGGTGACCCACAACGACCGCTACGCCGCCTACGGCCACCGCATCGTCGAGCTGCTCGACGGCCGCGTCGAGGCGGACCGGGCCATCGAGGGCGCTACGGCCTGAGGGCTGCCCCTTTCCGTTTCTTCCTCATCCAACCAAGCGGGCTCATGCTTCCGAACATCCTGCGCGTCGCGTGGCGCGGCCTCTGGCGGCACCGTGCCTTTACAGCCCTCAACGTGGCCGGGCTGGCCGTCGGCATGGCGTGCGCCCTGCTCATCGGCCTCTACGTGCAGGACGAGCTGCGCTTCGACCGCTACCACGCGCACGCGGACCGCACGTACCGCGTGGTGACCGGCACCGAGAGCACGGCCTACGAGGGCATCGCCAAGGTGCCGGCGCCGTGGGGCCTGGCGGTGCAGGAGGCCCTGCCGGAGGTCGAGGCGATGGTGCGGCTGCGCTTCTTCGGCGAGACGCTCGTGCAGCGGGGCGCGGCGCGCTTCTACGAGGGCGGCGCCTTCACGGCCGACCCCTCGGTCTTCGACGTCTTCAGCTTCGCCGTGCAGCGCGGCGACCCCGCCACGGCCCTCGCCGAGCCCAACACGCTCGTCCTCACCGAGACCGTCGCCCGCAAATACTTCGGGGACGAGGACCCGCTGGGCCAGACGCTCCTGTTCGACAATGCCCGCGAGATGACCGTCACCGGCGTCATGGCCGACGTGCCGCCGAACTCGCATTTCACCTTCCCCTTCCTCGTCTCGCGCGCGTCCGAGACGGATTCGCTCCAGTACGCCTGGAACCGCACCCAGTACTACACCTACCTGCGCCTGGCCGAGGGCGCCTCGGCCGAGGGCGTCGCCGCCAAGATCCCCGCCGTCCTCCGTGACCACCTCGACGAGGAGACCGCGGCGACGTACAGCCCGTGGCTCCAGCCGCTCCCGTCGATCCATCTGCACTCGAACCTCTTCCGCGAGATGGCGGTCAACGGCGACGTGGCGTACGTCTACCTCTTCACGGCGATCGCCTTCTTCATCCTGCTCATCGCCTGCGTCAACTTCATGAACCTGGCCACGGCGCGGGCCTCCCGGCGGGCACACGAGGTGGGGGTCCGCAAGGCCGCCGGGGCCGGGCGGGGCGCGCTCATCCGGCAGTTCCTGGGCGAGGCGTGGCTGCTGAGCGGGCTGGCGCTCGGGCTGGCGCTGGGGCTCGTGTCGCTGGCGCTGCCCACCTTCGAGGCGCTCACCGGCAAGGAGCTGGGCGGGCTGCTGTGGGGCGCGCCGTGGAGCCTCCCGGCGCTCGGCGTGCTGGCGGTGGGCGTGGGTCTGCTGGCGGGCAGCTACCCGGCGTTCGTGCTCTCGGCGTTTCGGCCGGCAGAGGTCCTCAAGGGTACGGTGCCGGGCCTCCGCCACGGGCGGCTCCGGCGGGGGCTCGTGGTCTTCCAGTTCGCCGTCTCGGCGTTCCTGATCGTCGCCGCCGGCGTCGTGGGGGATCAGCTCGCCTTCATCCAGCAGAAGAACCTGGGGTACGACCAGGAGCACCTCGTCGTCCTGCCCATCCGGAGCGACGCGTTGCGGCAGGGGTACCAGCCCTTCAAGGAGGCCGTCCGCGCGGTGCCGGGCGTGGCCGGCGTCACGGCCTCGGCGAACCTGCCCGGCGGCGGGGACTACGGCATCCCGATCGTCGTGGAGGGCCGCGACCCGGCCGACACGCCCTCGATGCGCATCCTGGCCGTGGATGCCGACTTCATCGAGACCCTCCGGATGGACCTCACCGCCGGCCGCGCCTTCTCCGCAGACCGCGCGGCCGATGGTAGCGGCGGTGCCTTCCTGCTCAACGAAGAGGCCGTCCGCCAGCTTGGATGGGACGCCGGCGAGGCCCTCGGCCGGACCCTCTCGATGCCCGTGGTCGGCATCGACCCGGCCCCGGTGATCGGCGTCGTCGACGACTTCCACTTCCGCTCGATGCGCGAGGCGATCGGCCCCCTCGCTTTCTTCGTGCCCCCGCCCCCCTGGTACGCGATCTTCACGGTCCGCCTCCGCCCGGACGGCGTGGAGGCGACGCTGGCGGCCCTGGAGGCGACGTGGACGCAGTTCGAGCCGGACCATCCCTTCACCTACTCCTTCCTCGACGACCAGATCGCCGCGCTCCACGCCGCCGACGAGCGGGTGCGGGTGCTGCTGCGGTACGCCACCGGCCTGGCCGTCTTCATCGCGTGCCTCGGGCTCTTCGGGCTGGCCGCCTTCACCGCCGAGCAGCGCACCAAAGAGATCGGCGTCCGCAAGGTGCTGGGCGCCAGCCTGCCGACGCTCGTCGGCCTGATGACCCGCGAGTTCCTGGTGCTCGTCCTGGCCGGCGTCCTGATCGCCGCGCCGGTGGCCTACCTGGCGCTGGACCGCTGGCTCGACGACTTCGCCTACCGCACGCCGCTGGAGCCGGGCACCTTCGCCGTGGCCGCGCTCCTGGCCCTCGCCGTGGCCGCGCTGACGGTGAGCTACCAGTCCGTCAAGGCCGCCCTCGCCGACCCGGTGGACAGCCTCCGCTACGAATAGCCTGCTTCTCTGCGAACCGACGTCCTCCCGACCCCGATGCTCCAGAACTATCTCAAGATCGCCCTGCGGACGCTGCGGCGTAGCCCCGGCTACGCGCTCCTGAACATCGCCGGGCTGGCGCTCGGGCTGGCGGCGTGCCTGCTCATCGGCCTCTACGTGCAGGACGAGCACGCCTACGACCGCTTCCACGAACGGGGGGACTGCATCTTCCGCGTCAGCCAGCGGGTGGAGCAACCGGGGGACGAAGCGCTGTGGGCCTGGACGGGCGGCCGGATGGCGCCGGCCATCGAGGCCGACTTCCCGGCTGTGGAGGCCGCCGTGCGCCTGCACCGGTCCGGCGCACCGGTCCGTTACGTGGACGAGGCCGACGCCACGCGGAGCCGCGCCTTCCGGGAGGACGACGTGCTCTTCGCCGACCCCGATTTCTTCGACGTGTTCACGTTCCGGGCCGTGCAGGGCGACCTCGCCACGGCGCTCGAGGCGCCCGGCTCGGTCGTGCTCACGCGCTCCACGGCCCGCCGCTACTTCGGCCAGGCGGACCCGCTCGGCAAGACGCTCTCCTACGACGGCCGCCTGCCGCTCCGCGTGACCGCCGTCGTCGAAGACGTGCCGGCCGCCAGCCACTTCACGTTCGACCTGCTGGCGCCGATGGCGGCCTTCAAGCAGCTCGCCGGGATGCCCGTCGACGCCGAGTTCGGCTCGTTCTGGTGGCCCTCGACGTGGACGTATGTGCTGCTGCGCGATGCCGGGGCCGCCGCCGAGATCGAGCCGCAGCTCCGCCCGTTCATCAACCGCTACCGCGAGAACACCGAGTACATCCCGACGCTGGAGCCGCTGCACGACCTCTACCTGCGCAGCGCCGCCACGAGCACGCCCGAGCCGACGAGCAGTCTCGCCACGGTGCGCATCTTCGTGCTGATCGCGCTCGCGGTGCTGCTGCTGGCCTGCATCAACTTCGTCAACCTGGCCACAGCCCGGTCTGCGCGGCGCGCCCGGGAGGTGGGCGTGCGGAAGGTGGCCGGCGCGGCCCGCGGGCAGCTCATCCGGCAGTTCCTCGGCGAGTCGATCCTGCTGAGCCTGGTGGCGCTGGGCCTGGCCGTGGGGCTCGTGGAGCTGCTGCTGCCGGCCTTCAACGCCTTCACGGGGCGCACGCTGGCCGCCGGCTACGCCGATAACGGCGCGTTCTGGGCGGGACTGGCAGCCCTCGTGGTCTTCACCGGCATCGCCGGGGGGGCCTACCCGGCGTTCTACCTCGCCGGCTTCCGCCCGGCTCGCGTGCTCAAGGGCACCGGGCCGGTGCGCGGCGGGCATGCCGGGTTGCGCAAGGGCCTCGTCGTCTTCCAGTTCGCGGTCTCCACCGCGCTCATCGTCGGGACGCTCGTAGCCTACGGGCAGCTTCGCTTTCTGCAGAACGCACGCCTGGGGTTCGACGACGAGCAGCTCGTGACGGTCCTCGTCGATGACACCAGCGGCTGGGACGCGCTCGACGCCGCCTTCCGCAGCCGCCCCGAGGTGCGCGCCGTCAGCGCCGCCGGGAGCCGCCCCGGCATCGGCTACGCCGGAGACCTGCCGTTCGAGGCGGAGGGCGCCACGTTCGACGACGGTGAGCAACCCCGCATCGGCACCGAGTCCGTCGGCTACGGCTACTTCGAGATGCTGGGCCTGGAGATGGTCGCCGGCCGCTCGTTCTCCCGCGCCTATCCCGCGGATGCCGGCATCCGCCCGAACGACTCGCCCCACCTGCACGTCTTCGAGCGCGGCATGATCCTCAACGAGGCGGCAGTGCGCTGGATAGGCTGGACGCCCGAGGAGGCGCTCGGCAAGACCGTCCGCTACTACGCCTACGAGAACGGCACCTACTACACCGACATCCGGGGGACGGTGGTGGGCGTGGTGCAGGATTACCACACCCACTCGCTGCACCGGCAGATCGAGCCGGTGGTCTATACGCTGGCCGAGGCGCCGCAGG
>JAWWAN010000204.1:0-6645 GCA_033721675.1 Rhodothermales bacterium
CCGAGGCGGCGATAGTGGCGGCGGCGACGGCTCCGGCGGAGGTAGGCGGCAGCAGCGCCGAAGTCGCCCTGCTGCGTGTCGTAGCGGGCGGCCCAGGCAGGGGTGGGCCGGAAGCGCCGCTGCCAGGTCCATGCCCGGCGCAGGTCGCGGCCCCGCAGCGGCTCGCGGTCCGCGCGGGCCCGGTCCACCAGCTCGCGGTACACGGCGCGGTCGCGGTGCTCCTCATCCACCCAGTCCTTGAGGCGGTCCCACTGGCGGATCAGGCTCTCGTGCGAGAGGTCGACCCGGAAGTCGCCGGTGGCGGGGTCGTGCTCGGAGAAGTAGACGAAGCTGCGGTCGTGGCCGTGGAAGGCATCGAGCAGCGCACGCACGGTCTCGGCGTCGGCGCCGCTGACCGCGACGAGTTCGCTGAAGCGTGCGGGGCGGCGGACGCGGCGGCCGGCGAGGTCGGTATCGGTGAGGCGCTTGAAGACCCGCGCGGCCACGTCGAGGTCGGTGTGCTGCACTGCCTCCTCGGCGTCGTCGGAGAGCGCGTCTTCGAGGGTGCCGGCGGTGCGGTAGGCCTCCAGATCCAGCGTGCTGTCGGCGCCGTTGCGATGGGCGGCCTGCCAGGTGCGCTGCAGGGCGTGCTGGAGGATGGGCAGGCGGTCGGCGCGGTCGCCCAGCTCGTTGAGCAGGGTATCTACGAGGCGCGGGGCGACGCTCCCCCCCCCGAGCCGGGCCGGCCCTTCGATGGCGGCCCGGAGCTGCTCACGATCCAGACGGGGGACGAGGTAGCGGCTGCGGTTCATGGCCTCGGGCAGGCCGTAGAAGAGGTCGCAGTCGCCCAGAAAATCCGTCCGCATCGTGAGCACGACGTAGACGGGCAGGTCGGTGCGCGCGGCGAGGGCCAGCAGCAGATCCACGAAGTCGGCGGCCTCGGCGCGGCGGCTACGGATGCGGCGGCGGTGCGCAGGGCTCATCGCGTCGAGATGCTCTTCTTCCTCGAAACCGCGAAAGGCGAAGAGCTCCTCGAACTGATCGACGAGCAGCAGCAGGTTGGCGTCTGCCCCGAGGCGGGGCACGATGGCGTCGAGGGCGGCCTCGGTATGGCGCTCGGCGAGGTCCTGGCGGAGGCGCTCGGCGGCGTCCGGGCCGGCGGCGTCCCTAGCCACCAGGGCCTCGGCCAGGTTCATGAGGGGCGCATCGCCTGGCCGGGCGACGGCCTCCAGCCACCGCGCCCGGTCTTCGACGAGGAAGCCGCCGCGCAACGCCGGGATCAGCCCGGCCCGGATCAGCGACGACTTGCCGCAGCCGGAGCTGCCGACGACGGCGAGGAAGTGCGTCCGGTGCAGCAGTTCCAGCAGCTCGCCCACCTGCTGCCGCCGCCCGAAGAAGTAGAGGCTGTCGTCGAGGCCGAAGGGGCGCAGCCCTACGTAGGGATTCTCTCGGATGCCGTAGCGCGCCATGGCCTACCCCACCGCCGCCTTCTGCAACAGCGCGTCGAGCGTGCCGGTCTCGAAGTGCTCCATGCCGTCGACCACGTCGAACATCCGGGGGAACGCGATGGCGTCCGGCTGCTTGCGCGGCGGCGCCAGGTAGACGCCGACGTGGGTGTTGAGCTGCTGGCTCAGGATCAGCTTGACGGCCTCGTTGAGCCGCTGCACCACCCATTCGCGGGCCACGGCGCCGTAGACCACCACGAAGAGCGCGGCCTTCCGCAGGTGCTCCTCGAAGAGGCTCATCCCGACCGTCGGGGAGAGGTCGGCGGAGGGGATCATCATCGGCACCACATGGCGCTCAGCGAGGTAGCGGACGAGGTCGGCCGAGTGGGCGACGTCGCCGGGGTGGAGGTCGATGAAAGCGGTAGCCCCGGCGGCGCCGTCGCCGGCGGCCTGGAGCGCGGCCTGGCGGGCGGCCTCGTCGAGCCGCTGCCGCTTGGCGAGGATGGCGTCGAGCATCTGGTGGCGGCCCGTGCGGATCAACTCCAGGCGCTGCGCCTCGCGCGGCATGGTCTCCAGCGTCTCGAAGAACGCGGCGTAGGCCGGCGCGGTGATGTCGGCCGCGTCGAAGGCGTCGGGGAGCAGCAGCAGCGTCGAGCGGGCGGCGTCGAGGGCGAGGCGGGCCTGTTCGAGCGGGTAGGTGCGGTCCAGCGCCTGCTCGTCGAGGGGCTCGCCGGGCGCCGCGGTGAGGAGGTGGACGGTGAGGTCCGCGCGTTCGACGGCGCTGCGCACGGCGGCTTCGTGCGCGGCGGCCTCGTGGGGCGGGGGCACGCCCGTGAGGACGGACACGCCCTGCGCCTCCAGTTCCTTCGCCAGGCGGCGGCGCGTCGGGCCGGCATCTCCGGCCGTCTCGGCCAGGAAGACGGTGAACGGCGGCGCGTCTTCTTCGGCGGGGGCCTCGCGCAGCAGCTCCAGCACGTGGTGCAGCTCCTCGACGAGCGCCTTCATCTTCTGCTCGAAGGGCTCGCCGGCGGGATCGAGCGGGGCGCCGTGGGCGTCGGTGCCCTCGGCATCGTGGAAGGGGAACGCGAGCGTCCCCCGGCACGCCTCGGGCCACTCCGTGTGCGGGAAGTTGTAGAGGAGCACGGGGAAGACGCGGAGACACCCCCCCACGGTGAGCCCGTGCGGCTCCGCCGACGCCTTCTCGCAGAACCACGCCAGCTCGTCGGCGCAGTACTCGGACCGCAGGTAGCGGTTGGAGATCAGCGCGATCATCACACCCGCTTCGCGGACGGCCTTCTGGATGGCCTCGTCGAAACGCTCGACGCGCTTGAGCGCGGGGTCGCGCCAGACCTCGACGGGCTCGCCGGCCCGCTTGAGCAGGCGTACGCGTAGCTGATCCGCGAAGTCCTCCACCCAGCCGCGCTCGCCCGAGCGGTCGGGCAGGTTGTCTACGTGGGCATAGCTGACGAAGACGTCGTGCGTGAACTGCCGGAGGAAGGCCATAGATCAACCGCCGGGGAAGCCACCCCGAGTGCCGCGCTGCATCGCAGGGGACGTGCCGGACCGCAAAATCGTACGCCCCGGCGACGGATGACGAAACCGTCACCCATTCCTAAATATACGTTCGCCGCTACGAAGTGCAAGAGATCGCCGGTGGCCTCCCGCGCGGCTCACTCTGCCGGTGCCGGCTCGGCCGGGAGGCGCTCCAGCAGGTCGCGCACGAACGCGTCGTCCGGGTGGCGCACCAGCCATTCGTGCAGGAGCGCGCGGCTCTCGTCGCGCCGCACGCCGCCGACGAGGCGCGGCAGGACGGCGCCGGGCGTCTCCACGGGGTCGCACCGGTCGACGCCGCCGTTCGACGGGGCCGGCAGGGCGTAGACGACGGTATCGACGCGGGCCGTCATGGCGGCGCCCAGGCACATCACGCAGGGCTCCAGCGTGGTGGCGAGCACCAGGTTGGTGACGTCGTCGGCGAGGCGACCGGCGGCCTGCTGAAGCACCCGCATCTCGGCGTGGGCCACGGGGCTCTTGAGGCGCCGCGCCTCGTTGAAACCGCTCGCCACGACGGTGCCGTCGGTGCGGGCGAGCACGGCGCCGATGGGTACCTCGCCCTGTTCGAGGGCGGCCCGCGCCTGGGCCAGCGCCGCGTCCATCAGGCCGTCGAGGAGCGGCCCGGTCAGCGGCTCCTGGCCCGGTGCGGCGGCGGCGAGGGCCGCGCCGAGGTCGTCCAGCAGATCGGCCACATCCGCGTAGACGGCGCGGGCGCCGGCGCGGCGGAGGCGGGCGGCGTCGTGCGGGCCGGAGGTAACGCCGAGGCAGACCAGCCCGGCCCGCTTGCACGCCTCGACGTCGTAGCTCGTGTCGCCGACGAAGGCGCACTGCGACGGCGCCAGCCCGAGCTGCTCGACGGCGGGCTGCACGGCTTCCGGATGCGGCTTGCTCCGCGCCACGTCGTCGTCGTGGATGACGGCGTCGATGCTTTCGATGAGGTCGCGCAGGCCGGCCTGGTCCAGGGCCTCGGCGAGGCTCTCCTCGTCGGCGGCGGTGGCGACGGCGATCTGCAGGCCGCGTGCCCGCAGCGCCTCGAACAGCTCGCGCACCCTGGGGAAGACGCGCACGCCCTCCTCACGGATGATCTCCAGGTAGATGCCGGTCTGCGCGTCGCGGAGGGCGTCTCCGTGCTGCTGCTCGGCGCGCTGCCCGACGAGCGCGGGCACGAGCAGCGAGCCGCCCTTGCCGATCTCCAGCGCGATCCGGTCTGTGGGGACGTGGAAGCCGAACTCGTCGAAGGCGCGGCACCAGGCCCGCGCATGCGCCGCCGTGGTGTCGATGAGGGTGCCGTCGAGGTCGAAGATCAGGGCGGAGAGCGCCATCGCGAAAGCCGGGGAGGATGAAAGCGGAACGGGTACCCGGTTCTACGCGCGCGGCGGTGGCTGATCCGGGATGCCCACCTTTTCACAAGGCCCGCCTCTTGCCCAAAGGTTCAAGGACGGCCGCCCGTGAAAGTGTTATCTTGGAGGGATTCGTCGCCGACCCGGCGGCTATCGGCACGTCACCCCCGCGCAGTCGCGTGTATAGGAAAACGGGCTACGATCCTCCTCCGACTTTTCTCTCGTAGATCCGCGACCGTCATGTTGCAGGAGCAGAGCCGATTCTTCCAGCGCCTGCTGTTCTTCGCCGATTTCTTCGTGGTGGCCCTGGCGTGGGTCGGGGCGTACTACCTGCGCTTCGAGGTCTTCGCCCGGTGGCCGGTGCCGCTGCCGGAGTGGCTGCCGCTGGATGCCTACCTGCGCTTCCTGCCCTGGTTCTTGATCGTCTCCTCGTTCGCCTTCTGGGCCTCGGGGCTCTACGTGCCAGACCGGGCGCAGCGCCTCACGCGCCTCGTCTTCAGCGTGGCGAAGGCGGTGGCGCTCTTCCTGCTGGTGGTGGCCGCCTCGCTCACGTTCTACCGCGAGTTCTACGTCTCGCGCCTGACGCTCGCCTTCTTCGGCCTGCTGACGCCCGTGCTGATGGTGGCCCTGCGCCTGGTGCTCTACGTCTACCTGCGGCGGGCGCGGCTGCGTGGGCGCAACCTCAAGCGCGTGCTCATCATCGGCGCCGGCCACGCCGGCCGCCGCCTCGAACGCTCCTTCGCGCTCTACCCCTGGATGGGCTTCGAGGTCGTCGGCTTCCTTGACGACGCCCCGCGCGGCGCGCCGGACGTGCTCGGCACCGTCGACGACGCGATCGCCGTGGTGGACCGCTTCGAGCGCGAGGGGCGTCCGCTCGACTACGTCTACATCGCCCTCCCGCTCTCGGCCACGGCCCGCATCGAGCCGCTGCTGGATGCCTTCGCCACGCGCCTGCCCCACGTCTGCCTCGTGCCGGACCTCCTCCAGTACGACATCATCAACAGCCGCATTACCGACGTAGACGGCCTGCCGGTGATCCACGTCATCGACGAGGCGCCCCTGGAGTTTCGGCGCTTCGTCAAGCGCGGCGTAGACGTGGTCTTCTCGGCGCTCTTCCTCGTCCTGGCCGCCCCCCTGCTGCTCGCCATCGCCGTGGCGGTCAAGCTCTCGTCGCCGGGGCCCGTGTTCTACCGGCAGGAGCGGATGAGCCTCAACGGGCAGACCTTCGCGATGCTCAAGTTCCGCTCGATGCCCGTCGATGCCGAGGCCGGCACGGGCGCGGTGTGGGCGCGGCCCGGCGAAGACCGCGCCACGCCCGTCGGGCGGTTCCTGCGGCGGACGTCCCTCGACGAGCTGCCGCAGTTCATCAACGTGCTCCGGGGAGACATGTCGGTGGTGGGGCCCCGCCCGGAGCGGCCGGTCTTCATCGAGCAGTTCCGGGACCAGATCCCGCGCTACATGCTGCGCCACAAGGTCAAGGCCGGCATCACCGGCTGGGCGCAGGTGCACGGCTGGCGCGGCAACACCTCCCTCGAAAAGCGCATCCAGTACGATCTCTACTACATCCAGAACTGGTCGCTGCGGCTGGACTTCAAGATCATGCTGATGACGCTCTGGAAAGGCTTCGTCCACGAGAACGCGTATTGAGGGGAGAGGGACCGGCCACTGGGGGGTTAGGGGTCATCCCTGGTGGCCCGTCGCTAGTCCCTGGTCTCCACCTCCACTAGGTCCTCGGCGATGCGGACGGCGGTTTCGGCGGAGGAGGCGCACCCGTCGGCCCCGAGCTGCTGCCAGATGTCGGGGTCTATGTTGAACGGATAGCCGCCGACGATGACCTGCACGGAGGCGGTCTCCGGAGTGCTGCGGAGGGCCGTAATGATCTCGCGGACGAGCTTGAGGTGCGGCGTCAGCGTGGCCGAGAGGCCGAGCACGTCGGCGCGGTACCGCTTCACGGATTCGAGGATCTCCGGGGTGGGCAGGTCGGCGCCGAGGTAATAGGTGCGCCAGCCCTCCATCTCGAAGAAATCCGCCACCATGCGGGCGCCCACGTCGTGCTGCTCCGTAGCGACGCACGAGATGACGACGGTCCGGCCCGAGGACTCGGAGGGCACCGCCAGCGCGGTGAGCCCGCCCATGACCTGCCGCGTGACGGCCGTCGCGAGGTGCTCCTGGGCCACGCTGATCTGGTTGGCCTGCCAGCGCCGCCCGACCTCGTGCTGCGCCCACTGGAGGACGTTCACGTAGAGATCCCGCACGGGCGTCCCCTCCTCGGCGGCGTTCAGGACGAGGAGCCGGGCGCGGACGGCGTCCCCATCGAGCAGGTGGCGGAG
>JAWWAN010000205.1:0-6642 GCA_033721675.1 Rhodothermales bacterium
AAGGGTCGAGCGCGTCTTAGTCGAGCGCGTAGAGGGTTCTCCAGTCCTGGTCTTCTTCCAGCGGCGGCTGTTCCTGCTTGAAGAGAATGACGTCTTCGAGCACCAGCACGTCCATCTCGGTCCGCATGAAGCACAGGTAGGCGTCTTCCATCGTGCATACGATGGGCTCGCCCCGCACGTTGAAGGACGTGTTGACGACCACGCCGCACCCGGTGCGCTCCTTGAAGGCCTCGATCAGCCGGTGGTAGCGCGGGTTCGTGTCTTTCTCGACGGTCTGGATGCGCGCCGAATAGTCGACGTGCGTGACGGCGGGCAGGTCGCTCCGGGGGATCTTCAGCTTCTCGATGCCGAAGAGCGCGCTCTGCTCGTCCGTCATCGGGATCCGGCGGTCTTCCTTGACCGGGGCCACCAGCAGCATGTAGGGCGAGTCGCGGTCGATCTCGAAGTACTCCGAGACCTCTTCGCGCAGGCACGACGGCGCGAACGGCCGGAACGACTCCCGGTATTTGATCTTGAGATTCATCACGGACTGCATCTCGGCGCTGCGCGGATCGCCGAGGATGCTGCGGCCGCCGAGCGCGCGGGGGCCGAACTCCATCCGCCCCGAGAACCAGCCGACGACGTTGCCCTCGGCCAGCAGCCCCGCCGCCTCGTCGATGACCGAGGCCGTCCCGTTGCGGCGGTGGTACGGGAGGTTCTTCTGCCGGAGCCACGCCTCGATGGCGTCGGTGCTGAAGGCCGGGCCCAGGTACGACCCCTTCTGCGCGTCCGAGGCCGGGACGACGGTGCGCTCCTGCCCCAGCACCTGGTGCCACGCGAAGAGCGCCGCCCCGAGCGCGCCGCCGGCGTCGCCCGCGGCCGGCTGGATCCAGACGTCGTCGAAGATGCCCTCGCGCACGATCTTGCCGTTGGCGACGCAGTTGAGCGCGACGCCGCCCGCCAGGCACAGGTTCTTCTCGCCGGTCTCCTTGCGCACGTGCCGCGCCATGCGCAGCATCACCTCTTCGGTCACCTCCTGCACGGAGCGGGCCAGGTCCATCTCCCGCTGCGTGATCCGCGTCTCCGGCTGGCGCGGCGGGCCTCCGAAGAGATCATGGAAGGCCTCCGAGGTCATCGTCAGGCCCTGGCAGTAGTTGAAGTACTTCATGTCGAGGCGGAACGACCCGTCCTCCCGCAGATCCATCAGCTCGTCCAGGATCAGCTGCTTGTACTTCGGTTCGCCATAGGGCGCCAGCCCCATCACCTTGTACTCGCCCGAGTTGACCTTGAAGCCGGTGTAGTAGGTGAAGGCCGTGTAGAGCAGCCCCAGGCTGTGCGGAAACCGAAGCTCGTAGCGGAGGTCGATCCGGTTGCCCTCCCCGACGCCCCAGGACGCCGTGGCCCATTCGCCCACCCCGTCGATGGTCAGGATGGCCGCGCGCTCGAAGGGCGAGGGAAAGAAGGCGGAGGCCGCGTGGGACTGGTGGTGCTCGGGATAGAGGAGATCGCGCTGGTAGCCGATCTTCTCCTTGATGGTCTCGCCCATCCACAGCTTCTCCTTCAGCCACAGCGGCATGGCCATCATGAAGGACCGGATGCCGGCGGGCGCGAACGTCAGGTAGGTCTCCAGCAGCCGCTCAAATTTGAGCCACGGCTTGTCGTAGAAGGCCACGTGGGCGATGTCATCGATCGAGATGCCTGCTTCCTGAAGGCAGTATTCGATGGCGCGTTCCGGGAAGCGGTGGTCGTGCTTCTTGCGCGTGAAGCGCTCCTCCTGCGCGGCCGCCACAATGTCTCCGCCGTGCAGCAGGCACGCAGCCGAATCGTGGTAGAAGGCTGAGATGCCAAGAATGTAGGGTCTCATTTAGGGACTTAGATTAACGATGGTGGATCCCAAGCCAGCAGCGCCGGCCTCTCGTACCCGGGGCACGGCGTGGGTACGGCGCGGCACGGCGGCCCCCAGGAAGGCCTATCTCGCCTGATTTCGACGCGCCCCAACCCCGGCAAATGTTGTGCCGCTGGCCCGGCCTGGAGCCCGTGGCGGGGGCCCGTGCCAGGCCGGCGACTGCCGGGCGGCGGCGAGGCCCGCCGGCCGGTCAGATCGAGAGCGCGATCACCAGCACGATGGTGCCGCCCACCAGGTAGCTCACCCGGTCTTTGATCGTGTAGACGATCGGGTCGTCGTGCATGCCGCCCCGGTGTGCCACCATCCACATCCGCGAGATCCAGTAGAGCAGCGGCGGCCCGACCAGCCACAGCAGCTCGGGCCGGCTGTACATACTCACCACCTGGTCGCTGTTGATGTAGAGGGCCAGCACCAGCACCGCCACGAGGCCGGACGCCGTCCCGAGGCTGCGCAGCAGATCCCCGTCGTCGGCCCGATAGCCGCGTCCCCGCGCCTCGGCGGTACGTTCCCGCTGCATGAGCACGAGCTCGGCATAGCGCTTCATGAGCGCCAGGCTGAAGAAGATGAAGATCGAGAACGCCAGCAACCACGGAGACAACGCGATGCCGGCGACGACGCCGCCCGCGAAGAGCCGGATCGCGTACAGCCCGGCCAGCACCACCACATCCACCAGGAGGACCCGCTTCAGGTAGAAGGAATAGGCCGTCGTGATGGCGAGGTAGAGCAGCAGGATGCCGCCGAAGGTCGCTGGGAGCAGCCCGAACGCCAGCCCCAGCCCGGAGAGCACCAGCAGCGGGATAGCCGCCACCCCGTGCTGGATGGGCAGGCTACCCTGCGCGAACGGCCGCCAGCGCTTCCGCGCGTGCCGGCGGTCGGCCTCCAGGTCCACGAGGTCGTTGAGTACGTACACGCCCGAGGCGCAGAGCCCGAAGGCCACGAACGCCAGCAGCACCGCGAGCAGCAGATCGACCTCGCCGAAGCGGTGGCCGACCAGAAGCGGCACCCCGATCAGCAGGTTCTTGACCCACTGGTGGAGACGGAGGGCGCGTGCCCACGTGCTGACCGCCGAAGACCGGGTGCCGGCGAACACGCCTTCGATGTGCGCCCGCTCCCGCGCGCGCCGCTCCAGCCGCAGGGTCGGCGCGACGAGGTAGCCGCCCTCGGCCGCCTCCCACAGGACCTGATCGGCGGGCGCATCGCCGATATAGTCGAAGCCCGCCGCCGCCGCCGGGATCGCCTGCACCGCGGCCAGCTTCGCCGCCCCCCGCACGTTCGTGGCGCCGTCGCTCGCCACCACGTGCGCGAACCCGCCCAGGTGCTCGGCGATGGGCTCGGCCACCCGCCGGTCGGCGGCGGTGGCCAGGACGACCGGCCGGCCGGCGGCCTGCGCCTGCTGCACGAAGGTGAGCACTTCCTGGTTGTAAGGAAGCGCATCCGGCTCCGGCACCACGCGCTCCGCGATGCGCCGTTTGAAATGCGCCTTCCCATGCCGGAGCCAGGCGGGGAACCGCAGGAGGTCGAGCGGCCGGCGCCGCAGCAGCAGCAGGCACGACTCCCAGAGCGTATCGGTAGTCAGCAGGGTGCCGTCGAGGTCGACGACCAGCGGGCGGGCAGGGGCCAGCCCGGCGGACGGGAGCGATGCGGCCTGGGTCTCCATACGCTTTCTGTATTGACCTACCCGCTTCGGCTCGGGCGAGGCGCTTCCGCCCGCAGCGGGCCGGGCTACAGCACGGCGGCCTCGCCGGAGGCCAGCGACCGCCGGGCAGCGAAGACGACCTGCATCCCGGCTACCAGCTCCTCGAACGGGATCGGCGCCTGCCCGCGCGCGCGGAAACCCTCCACGGTCGCCGCCAGCTGCCGGGCCTGCCCCTTGTCCTGGTTCATCGCCTTCTTGCGCGTGCGCCGGCCGTCCGTGACGATCTCCAGCCGCCGGAAGTCGTCCAGCACGGCGACCGTCCCGCCGCCGTAGACCTCCAGCCGCTCCTTGGGCGCGGCCTTGTCGCCGACGGTGGAGTAGCACAGCGTGCCGACGGAGCCGCCGTCGAAGGTGACGGTGATGGAGACGTTGTCGTGGTCGGCCAGGTCGGCGCGGCCGAGGCTCATCGCCTGGGCGTAGACGCGCACCGGGCGCTCCCCGGCGACGTACTGCATCAGGTCGATGAAGTGGCACATCTCCCCCACCAGCATGCCGCCCCCCTCGTCCGGCTCGTGCAGCCACGAGGACGTGGGGATGGGGCCGCTGTTGACGCGGTAGATCATCTGCCGGGGCGTGCCGGCCGGGAAGGCCTCGCGCAGCGGCGCCACCATGGGTGCGAAGCGGCGGTTGAGCCCCACCATGAGGCCCGTGGGGCGCTCGGCCTGCGCCGCCCGGTAGGCGGCCGCGACCGCCTCCAGCTGCGCCTCCGTGACCACCATCGGCTTCTCGACGAACACGTGCTTGCCCGCCCGGAGCGCGCGCGCCGCGAAGTCCGCGTGCGTGCTGTGGCGCGTGGCGATGAAGACGGCGTCCACGGCCGGGTCCTCCAGGAGCGGATCCAGCTCGGTCGTGCAATACCGGAAGCCGAACTTGTCGGCCTTCTGCTGCGCGTTGAGGCCGGTGGCGGTCACCAGCCCGTGCAGCGCGGCATGCGCGTCTTTCTGGAGGTGCGGCAGCAGATGCAGGGCCGCGTAGTTGCCCGCCCCGACGAAGCCGACGCCCAGCACGTCCTGCGGCGCGTGCGGCGCCTCCGGCTGGAGCCGGATGACGGGGCTCTGCGTGCGCTCGACGTCGAACTCCAGCACGATGCCGACGTAGGGCTCCCGCCCGTCCTTGATGAGCCCGTAGGCGTCCAGCGCCTCGTCGAAGGCGAAGCGGTGGGACGTCAGCGGCGTGACGTCGAGCCGGCCGCGCGCCATCAGGTCGAGGACGGCCTCCATGTTGCGCTGCTCGGTCCACCGCACGTAGTCGTACGGGTAGTCGATGCCGCCCTCCTCGTAGGTGGGGTCGTAGCGGCCCGGCCCGTAGGACATCGAGAGCTTGACCTCCAGCTCCTTCTTGTAGTAGACGTCGCGCGGGATCTGCATGCCGACGGCGCCGACGGCCACCACCTGCCCCTTGCGGCGCGTCAGCTCGCCGGCCAGCTCGATCGGGCCGTTGCTCTTCGTGGCGGCCGTGATGAGGGTGTGGTCCGCGCCGCGCCCGCGCGTGAAGCGCTCCACGGCCTGCACCGGGTCCTCCTGCGAAGACACCACGCCAGCGTCCATGCCCAGCGCGCGGCCGAGGGCCACCTTGCGCGCGTCGAGGTCGATGCCGAGCACGCGGCACCCGTTCGTCTGCAGGAGCTGGACCGTGATGAGCCCGATCAGGCCCAGCCCGATCACCACCACGTTGTCCCCCAGCTCGGGCCGGGCGAGGCGGACGCCCTGGAGCGCGATGCTCGCCACGGTCGTGTAGGCCGCCTCCTCGAACGTGACGCCGTCGGGGATGAGCGCGGCCAGGTTCTTCGGCACGAAGTTGACCTCGGCGTGGTTGGCGTAGCCCGCCCCGGCGATGGCCACCCGGTCTCCGGTCTGGATCCCCTGCACGCCCGCCCCGACGGCCTCGACGATGCCCGCCGCGCTGTACCCCAGCGACATCGGCTTCTCCATCTTGGACTGCACGTTGCGGTACGTGTTGAGCAGGCCCTCCTTCTTCACCTTGGTGAGCACCTGCCGCACGAGGTCCGGACGCGCGCGGGCCTTCCCGACGAGGCTCTTCTGCGCCAGGTCGATCAGCATCTTCTCGGTGCCGGCGCTGAGGAGGGAAGCGGCCGTGCGCACCCGGATCCCGCCGGGCTGCAGGGCGGGCGGCGGGACGGTCTCCAGGCTCAGCTCCCCGCTCTGTATGTTCTGCAATACCTGTCGCATCTATTCTCAGGCGTACGTCGTGTCGTCGATGGGTTGGGGTTGCGGGCGGTCTTCCCGGAGCGTCAGCTCGTAGAGTTTGGCCTTGGCGTGGAACCGCTGCACGCCCTTGAGGCCGCAGTAGATCAGCCCCGCCCTGCCGTCGAGGAAGCCGAGGCGGAAGACGTAGTGGTAGAGGAAGGTCATCAGGGGGAAGCCGGGGACGCGGACGAGCTTGCTCTTGAGCCACCGCCGGCGCTGCGCCTGCGAGCCCCAGAGCGAGGGCGCGATTTCGCCCCGATGCCCTTCCTGGTAGACCCTGGCCTCCCACTCCGAGTACTCGTTGTGCTTCTGGATGAAGCGGTACAGCGAATTGAAGTTCTCGTGGCGGATGGGCGGGTGCAGGCGCCCCACCGGGCCGTCCACCACCACGTGCTCGTGCACCTCGATGTCGCTCATGCGGGTGTCCTGCGCGGTGAGGCGTTTCTCGTAGTGCCCCTTGCCCTTCCGGAAGAGGAACAGCTTCCAGAGGTCGAAGCCGCCGTGGCGCAGCGGGCGGCCGAGGAAGTAGAGCTGGAAGCGGAGCCAGTAGCCGTCGTACGCGTCGGACCGGATCGCCTGCCCGATGGCCTCCTTGATGGGGCCGAGCAGGATCTCGTCGGCGTCGAGCAGCAGAATCCAGTCGTTGCGGAAGGCGTAGGTGTCCAGCGCCCACTGCCGCTTCTTGGGCCACCCGCCCGTGTAGTGGAATTGGAGGACGGTGGCGCCGTACGCCTCGGCGATGGCCGGCGTGTCGTCCTCGCTCTGGGAATCCACCACGACGATCTCGTCCGCCCAGCCGTGCAGCGCGTCGAGGCACCGCGCGAGGGCCCAGGCGGCGCTCGGGAGGCGCGCGT
>JAWWAN010000206.1:0-6636 GCA_033721675.1 Rhodothermales bacterium
GCTCGTGATGTCGATCAAGACCGGCATCTGGCATGCTCCCTTTCTGCTCGCCATCGGCGTGGTCGTCGGGATGTTCGCGGTGATGTACGGCGTGGTCGTCCTCGTGGGCGTGACGACGGAGAGCGCCCCGCTGGCCCTTATCCTGTCCTACGGGCTCATCTTTTCCTCGCTCATCCTGATGAATAAGGCTGCGATCGCGCCTCAGATCCGGCTTCCCTGGCGGCACGTCTTCGTCGGTTTCTACTACGTGGTGCCGGGCGTGGGCGAGGTAACACGGCTGGTGGCGCAACTCGCCGGGGACGGCAACGTAACGTCGTGGCAGCCGTTCTTCATCGCGCTGTTGATCGGCGCGTTGCTCTACGCCCTCGCGGCCGTCGCCTTCCAGCGCCGCGACTTCTGAACCCGTTCTCCTCAACCCCCTTCCACTCGACCCCGCCTTCTCATGTCTTTTCGCCCGCTCCGCCTCCCTCTGGCCGTCGCCCTGCTCGCCCTCACCCTGGCGGCCTGCGAAACCGAGTTCGAGGCCCCGCAGGAACTGACCCTCCAGGCCCGCGCCGCGACGGAAGTGCTGCCGGCCGGCGCGTCCTACCTGGCCCGCGTCAACCTGCAGGCCGTCCAGGAGCACAACCACTTCGCCACCGTCAGCGAAGACTTCGACTTCTCGAACGCCGACGCCCGCTTCCAGGACTTCTTCGACGCCACCGGCTTCGACCCGAAGACCGACATCGAGGAGATCTACGTGGCCGTGGAAGGGGAGGGCGAAGAGGCCCGCCCCAGCCTCGTCGCCTACGCCACCTATGACCGGGACCGCCTCCAGGACTTCATCGACGAGCGCCTCAGCGACGAGATCGAACGCACGACGTACCAGGGCGCGACGATCTACCGGAGCCGTACCGATGACGAGTTCGCCTTCGCCCTCGCCGCCGAGAACATGCTCGTCGCCTCGGCGGACGTCGCCAAGGTCGAGGCCATGCTGGACCGGCTCGCCGGGGGCGGCACCGCCCTCGCCTCCGACGCCGACGCGATGGCTCTCATCGGCCGGGTGAGCGCGGGGGATGCCTGGGTCGTCGTCCGCAACTTCCCGCAGGCCGAGCCGGAGGCCGACGCCTCGGACGAGCTGAGCCGCCAGGCGATGGACCTCTACGGCACCATCAACCAGGCCGCCGCCGCCTTCGACGTCGACTCCGAGGATGCGGAGATGACCGTCTTCCTCCGCGCCGCCGACGGGGTCTCGTCGGATGACGTCGCCGACCTCGTGCGCGGCTTCGTCGCCGCCATGAAGGCCCAGCCGAACATCGACGCCGCGATGATGAAGACCCTGGATGACGTGGACGTGCGGAGCCAGGACGGCCTCGTCCGTGTCCGCGCGCGCGTCGGAGACGAGATCCTCGGACGCCAGCACTAGCAGTCCGCTTTTCTCGGGTAGTGCACGCCCTCACACGGGCTTCTTCGGAGGCCCGCGTGAGGGCGTTTTTTCTATCGCCGTCCCCGTACTGAACGCTCGCCTTCGGGCGTGCGTCAGCCAGGCGATCGGGTTCGTGCCGCAGCGGGTCTCCCTCCGCTCCCTGGCTCTCTGCTCCAGTCATGTTAGACCTTACAAGGGGGCAAAATACTCAGGCATCACCACGCTATTCCTCCAAGTCCCTCCCCATGCAAAGGGGAGGACGGGAGGGGTAGACGAGGCTGGCGCGGCGACCAACCTGAGTGCGGCGGCGGGTCTACCTCCCCGGTCCAATTCCCTCGGCTCCACTCGAGACGAGCCTTATCACGGAGGGGGACTCGTTCGATGGACGCCGCGCCGTATCTCGAGGACAGGAGGGGTAAACGAGGCTGGCGCGGCGACCAACCTGAGTGCGGCGGCGGGTCTACCTCCCCGGTCCAATTCCCTCGGCTCCGCTCGGGATGAGCCTTATCACGGAGGGGGACTTATCTGGCAGGCACCGCGCCATTCCCACCAGGACCCTCCCCCCTCGTGGAGCCGCAGGATGCGACGCACCTGCCGAGGCTGCTGCGTACGCGCGCCTAGCGCTCGTCGACGGGCGGATACATCGCCGGCGGCCGGTCGAGGTCGATCTGTGCGACGTCGGCCCAGGGCACATATTCCGGGTGCTCCTGACCCTCGCCGAAGATCAGCATGCCGGCATTCCCATCCCCGAGGTCGCCGCGCCGCTCCAGGTGGAGCGTCTCGCCGTTGTGGAGGGTCACTGTGGCGGGCTCGTCAGCCTCTTCGCCCGCGTCTATGAGCGCGATCGAGGCGACCAGGCCGAAGGGGATCGTATAGTCCACCCCCCGGGATGGAGCGTCGAGCGTCTCGGTGGTCTCGCTCTCGTCGAGGTCGTAGACCAGGCGCCCGGCGAGGCGGCGGCCGGCGCGGGTAGTAACCTGCCCCCTGAGCGGATGCCCCGTGGGAAAGTCGCCATACGAAGGGCCCGCGCCGCCAGGGCTGAAGTCGACGCGCTCGACGGCGCCCCAGGAGACCAGCACCCGCCCGTAGCGCCGGTCGTCCACGTAGATACCACGATGACCCGGGCCGACCTTACGCGTGCCGGTGAGCAGGATCTCGCGGCCGTCGAGCAGCGTCACGAGCGCGCCGCCGGACGCGTGGCGAGCGATGGCACGGATGCTGTCGAAACGCACGCTGCGCGCTCCCTCGGCGGTCTTCCCGACGAGCACGTCGCGCCCGGCGGCCTCCTCGCGGTCCCACTGAAGGAAGCCCGTGAAGTCGCCCTGGCGGGTGCGCACCGTCCCGTGGAGCCGGGCTGGGGCGGCACCGGGCTGCTCGTTGTGGAGAAACTCGATGGAGCGGATCTGACGCGGCCCGAGATCCACGACGCCGCGCCGGGCATCCCACACGCGCACGCCGTCGTCGAAGTCACCGGCGGAGAGGCGGTCGAGGTCGAACGTCGTGCCGCTCTTGAGGGTCACCCGCACGTCCGGGTCGTATGCGATCCGGTTGTCGAGAACCCCCCGCACGCCGTCGCCGTGCGCCTCGATGCGCACGATGTCGCCGAAGCGCGCCATGAAGGGCCGCCCGAGGTCGATCGGGCGCTCCCCCAGAGAGATCTCGAAGCCGAGGATTTCGACCGGGCTGCGCTCCTCGTTCAGCTTCTCGATCGGCGTGTGTACGGCCCAGGGATTCTCGTCCTTGTGGCCGTTGAAATAGTTGCCCCAGAACGCCTCCTCGTCCCCGCCCCACCGCAGCCACCCTTCGTAGGTGGCGCCGTCGCCGGTGGTGATGCGGCCGTAGAGGGAGCCGGGGGCCTCGGCAGCGGACGAAGGAGCGGCCGCAGGGATGGGCGCCGTGATGGGATCGACGTCCTGCATGAAGGCGCGGTAGCCTGCAGCGAGGGCGAGGACGACCAGCACGGCGGCCGCGCCTCCGGTGATAGTACGCTTACTCATAGGAGGTTCTTCGTCTCGGAATCGTGGTGAGGGCGGGGGCATGGCCAAGCTCCGCCTGGCGTCGCCCCCCTCCTCGACCGTATCGGCGGCGCTTCATTCGTCCCTACCTGCGGGTTCCTCCTCCCGCGAGGGTCGGAAGCTGTTGCGATGCAATGTACTTTACGATACAAAGCGAGTCAAGCTCCCGAGGCGCCTGCGAACGTCCGATTTGCGGACCCGGCCAGAACCGCGTTCTCCGTAGGTGGATCCCCTCCCGGACCGCCCCGCCTCCGTAGGCCCGCAACTCTCGGCGTGCTCCTGACGTCCACCTCCTGTCTCGATTCACCCTATGCCTACGCAGGAGGCCGTATGGTCCGTCCGTCGCGCTCTCTTCCGCTGATCTTCGCTCCCGTGCTCCTGCTGGGTGCCTGCACCTCCGGCTCGCCCGATCAACCCGCAGCCCCGCTCCCTGCCTCGGCCTCCCTGGAGGATCTCCTCGCCTGCCACGACGACGCGGTGGGCGGCGACGCGCTCCGAACGATCCAGCGGGTCGAGTATGACCTCCGCATCACGGAACCCACGTTCGAGGTGGATGCGACCTACTTCGCGGACCGCGACGGCAGCGCTCGCATCGATATCTTCGCAGAGGGCGAGCGGGTGTTCTCCGAGGGATGGGATGGCGACGCCGGCTGGCAGCTCCCCCAGGGCGAGACCACGCCCCAACCGACGAGCGATGAAGGGGGGGCGGCGCTCCGCCACGGCCTCGAACAGCCCGGCCACCTCTGGACCCTGCGCGACATGCCGAGCCATGGGCACACCCTCCAGGAAGACGGCACGGCCGAGGTGACGGACGGCGAGCGGGTCGCCCACCTGACGCTTCGAGACGGCTTCGAGAGCTGGTACTGGATCGATACGGAGACCTGCCTCATCACACGCTCGCGAACCTTTCGGGCCTTCCACCCGGACGTGGACTCGACCCAGACCTGGATCGAGACCCGCTACGCAGACTTCCGCCGCCAGGATGGGGTCGTCCGGGCCTGGACCAGCCACTCGCTCGACCTCGCTACCGGAGACACTGTGGGTACAGCCCAGATTCTCGACATCCGCACTACCGCCGTGGTCCGATAGTGCCGCGCCTGCGTGGAAAGACGCGTGATGCACGGACGCCCTTTCATGCGGCCGTCAGCGGCCGGCGGCCGCCACAACATGTCAGACCGTTTCCCTACGTATCCAGTGCCGGAAGACCGGTTGCCTGAATCGACTCCTTGCGCTCCCCCCATCCTCTGCGGGGCCGCTACACCGCCGGGCGGCGCTTGGATGCCGACTTGAGCGAGGCGGCGTGGCGGAGCCCGGCGGTCGTCATCTCGCGCTCGATGAGTTCGTAGAACAGCCCTCGCTCGTGGGCGCGGATCACGGCCCGCTCGTGCGCCTCGGCGAGGATCATCGGGTAGCCGTCGCCCTTGGCACACTCGCTCAGTACGGTGGCGTGGACGCGCCCCAGGAGGTCGGGGTCATCGGCCACCCAGCGGGGCACCTCCACGCGCGCCACCTCGCCCCCTCCACGCGCAGGCACGCGGAGGTAGAAGTAACAGATGCGGTCCTGCGCGGCGTAGTCCTGCTGGATGTGCGAGGCGCTCTCGAAGACGGCCGAGCGCTCGCCGGGCGCCAGGGTCTGCTCGAAGAGCCAGCGGTCCAGCAGCCCGGCCAGGGCGGCTTCCTCGGGGGGCGGCGCGTCGTCCTCGCCCACGAAGAGGCCGAGCAGGTTGGCCACCTCGGTGTTGGCCGGCATCGAGACGTAGGAGCAGAGGGGGATGCCCTCGGCCTGGAAGTCGGCCAGCAGCGCGGCGTAGCGGTCGATGAGGCGGTCTTCGAGGGCGCGGTGCTGCATGCGGCGGATCATCCATCGGATGAGCGTGCCGTCGGCGAGGGCCACGAGCGGGCGGCCGTCGATGCGGGCCTGGCGGGCGACGTCGAGCAGGGCGCGCAGCTCGAACTCGTCGCGCAGGGCGGAGACGACCTCGGCGGTGGCGCTCTCCAGCAGTTCGGAGAACTCGTCCTCCAGATCCTCCCGGCGGTACCGGAAGAACGGCACGGACTCCATCAGCGGCCGTTCCAGCGTGCCATACTGGAACGCGATCCGGCTGATGTTGAGCAGGTAGCAGTGCGGCTCCACGTGGCGGTCCGGGTAGATCTGCGACCCGTCCGTGGCGACGACGGTGAGCGGCGTGGGGCGCTCGGGCGCCTCGCAGCACCCGGTAGGATCTTCTCGGAGGCGGGCCACCAGCCGGCTCGGGCGGGCGGCCTCGGCCCGCTCACGCAGCGCCTCCCACTCCGGCCCGCACGCAGCCAGCGCCTCGAGCGCCGCCCGCAGGCGCGTATTGAGCAGCGCCTGCTCGCGCGATTGATACGCATTGAAATCGGCAAACTGCCGCTGAAGACGATGCAAATCCAGCATAAAGACGCAATCAGCAATAAAGAAACCACCACTCCCCCCGTACGGGCGATGTACTCATCGCCCGCCCCAGGCAGCGCCCGCCCCAGGCAGCGCCCGCCCCAGGCAGCGCCGCAGCACGCTCCCAAGCAGCGCCCAGCCCCGTGCGGGGATCTTCACAGCAAGCTACGTCATTCGAGCCCCCAAAATCCATCCAGCGCCTCGCCGTGGCCGGCCTCTACCTCCACATCCCGTTCTGCACGCAGCGCTGCGTGTACTGCGACTTCTACTTCGTCACGACCCAGAAGACGCACGCCGGCTACGTGGAGGCCCTGTGCATGGAGATCGCCCACTACGGGCACGAGTTCGGCGAGCTGGAGCCGCTGGAGACGATCTACTTCGGCGGCGGCACCCCCTCGCTGCTGACCCTCGACGAGCTGGCCCGCCTCGTCGGCGCCATCCACCAGCACTTCGACGCCGAGGGGGCCGTGGAGACCACGCTGGAGCTGAACCCCGAGGACGCCACGCCGGCTTACCTGCGCGGCCTGCGCGCCCTCGGCATCGACCGGCTCTCCATCGGCATCCAGAGCTTCTTCGCCGACGACCTCGCCTTCATGAACCGGAGCCACGGCGTGCCCGAGGCCGAGGCCATCGTGCCGATGGTGCGGGATGCCGGCTTCGAGAACTTCTCGGTAGACCTCATCTTCGGCCTGCCAAACCAACCACCCGAGCACTGGGGCGCGAACCTCGAACGGGCCGTCGGGCTGGAGATCCCCCATCTCTCCACGTACGGCCTGACCATCGAGGAGCGCACGCCGCTGGCC
>JAWWAN010000207.1:0-6617 GCA_033721675.1 Rhodothermales bacterium
GAGCCGGTCGAGCGGTTCGAGGACCTTGCGCTGCATCGTCTCGGCGAGGTTCTCCTGCATCGCGGCCAGTGCCGCGGCATCCGGCAGGGCGTCCGGCAGGGCGTCCGGCAGGGCGTCCGGCAGGGCGTTCTGGAGGCGCTCCAGCACCTCGGCGCAGACGGCGTGGGCCCGCTCTATGGGCCCCGTCACCTCTTCCCGGATGCGCGTGGCGACGTGGCGGAGCGTGTCGGCGGCGGCGGCACGCACGGCGGCATCGAGGCGGACGGCTTCGAGGTGCAGCGCGAGGGCGCCGGCGGTGCCCTGCGCGGCCTGCTGCCACGTGCTGAAGGCGCCCTGCACGGCCCGCCGGGCCTGCTGGCTGTCTTCGTGCACGCGCGAGATGCGGCGGCGGCGTGCCGGCAGCGAGGCCGTCCCGACGGTGCGGAAGTCGCTCAGGACGGCCTCGTAGCTGTGGACGAGTTCGAAGGCGAGGCGCTGCTCTACCTCGTCGGCGTAGCGGCGCAGGTCCTCCTCGGCCTGGGCGAACTCAGCGGCGGCGGTCTCGCGCAGGCGCTCGGCGGCTTCCGGGCCGTGCGCGGCCGTCTCGTCGGCGCCGGCAGCCTGCAGGCCGTCGAGCGTCGCGGCGAGCTGCTCGTCCACGGCATCGAAGACGGCGCGGGCCTTGCGGAGCGTGTAGGCGGGCTGGGCCGCCACGCGCGCAGCGACGTGAACGAGGCGCCCCGGCAGCACCCCGTCGAGCTGGTAGCGGGCCACGCGGCGCATCGGCACCGTGCGCATCGGGGGCAGGCCCGAGCCGAAGACCCGGCGCACGCCCGCCCCGGCTCGCTTGAGGGCCTTCCACATGCGCACCGGCACGGTGTCGTCGGGCTGGGGTTGCAGGCGCTCCGGCTCGATGAGCACCTCGGCCTCCTCGGCCACCTGCTGCGTGAGGTCGTGGACCGTCGCGAAGAGCGTCTCGAAGGCATGGCGGCCCGCCTCGGCGCGGGCCGGCGTGTGGCCGAAGGCGATGGTCTGGCTCTGGACCCACGTCGCCAGTTCGGTCCGGTGCCGGCGCAGCACCCCGGCCTGGGCCGCCGGTTCATCGGTGCGGCCGAGCTCGGCCGCGGCGGCGTCGAGCGTCGCGTAGAGCCGCTCCCGGAAGCCCTCGAGCCAGGCCACCAGGCCCGCCGTCTGCGGCGCCACGACCTCGGCCGCGAAGTCCCGGCGGAGCGTGACCAGACCGCCCAGCACCGTGCGGGCGGCGCCCTCCAGCTTCGGCGCCTTGAACGCCGGCTCGGGGAACGCGATGCGCTCCGGCAGCTCCGGCAGGGCGGGCGGAGGCCCTGCTTCGACCTCCTCGGCAGGCGCCTTCTCGCCTTCGGAAGCCCCGCGGGCCTCTGCCGTCTCGCCCGCCCGCCCGAGCGCCAGCTTGAACAGGATCGGCCCGACGATCAGGTTGATGGCGACCGTCCCCAGCACGACCGTGCGGATCTCCGGCCCCAGCGCCGGCAGGTTGCGCTCGATGATGATCGTCAACCCGATGACGACGCCCGCCTGCGAGACGAACGCCAGCCACGCGTTCTTGCGGATCGCCGCCGGCTCGCCCGCCAGCCGCGTCGCCAGCCCCGTCCCGGCGAAGATGGCCGCGAGGCGGACCACCACGAGCGCGAGGGCCACCAGCCCCACCTGCGCCAGCGCCCCCAGGTCCAGCCCGGCTCCGGCGACGGAGAAGAAGACCACGTAGACCGGCAGCGCCACGCTCTCGACGAGGTGCACGAAGTGGTCGCCGTGCTTCGAGAAGTTCTGCACCACGAAGCCCGCCACGATGAACAGCAGGAGGGCCTCCAGATGCAGCGCCGTCGAGACGGCCGTCATCGCGAAGATGATGCCGATGATGAACAGCCACATCTCGGCGTGCACGTACCGGATATAGACGATGATGACGCCCCCGAGGAGCGCCCCGGCGAGGATCGACAGGCCCAGCTCCTCGCCCACGAGGAGCAGGATGTGCGGGTCGAAGCCGCCGCCGTCCGCGGCCGAGAACACCTTCGCCAGGGCGATCGCGATGGCCAGCAGCACCACCATCACCACGTCCTTGAAGACCGCCACGCCGAGCGTCGTGTCCGCCAGACGCCCCTTCGAGCCGGTCTCGTTGATGACGGCGATCGTCGCGGCCGGGCTCGTGCCGAGGGCGAGCACGCCGAAGATCATGCCGACGGCCAGCACGAGCGGCACCGGCGCGTCCGCCAGGAAGGGCAGCCACGGCCGGATGAAGTAGACCGCGGCGGTCACCGCCGCCAGCACCAGGACGCCCTTGACGACGACGATCAGCGTCAGGCTCTTCGCGATCGCCCGCAGCGCCGGCACCTTCATCTCGCCGCCCGCGCTGAGCGCGATCATGCCGATGGCGAGGCTGTTGATCACCCGCAGGTCGCTCACCACCGCCGCCGAGAACAGGTTCACCACGTACGGCCCGAAGACCAGGCCGGTCACGATGTAGCCGGTGATCTTGGGCAGCCCGATCCGGCTCGCCGTCTCGCCCAGCGTATAGGCCGCCAGCAGGATGAACCCGAAGGTCGCCAGCGAGAGCGGGTTGAACGCCGTCTCCACCCCCACCTGCAGGTACTGCAGGGCCAGCATCAACAGAAACAGCAGGCCGAGGACGAAGAAGCGGCGCATGGGTCTATCCGTAGTCCGTTGTCTGCTCGCTCCGCGCGAGGGGTCCGTTGCTTCCTGCTCCCTGGCAAGATAACACCGGGCGGCGGATGCGCTCACCGCCGCCAGAAATCCGGCAGGAAGAGCACGAGGACGGTGTAGAGTTCGAGGCGGCCGAGGATCATGCAGAAGGACAGGAAGACCTTGCCCACGGAGGGGATGAAGGCGAAGTTCTCCACCGAGCCCACGCGCGCCAGCCCCGGCCCGATGTTGCCCAGCGTGGCGATGACCGACGTCGTGGCCGTCACCACGTCGAGCCCCAGCAGGCCCATGAAGAGCGAGCCCCCGGCGAAGACCGCGATGAAGAGGACGAAGAAGCCGAAGATCGACTTCTCGATGTCTTCCGGCATCACAGACCGCCCCAGCTTCACCTTCTTGACGGCCGCCGGGCGGAACGTCTTGTAGACCTGGATCCAGGCGGCCTTCATCACCACCATGATGCGCGAGACCTTCATGCCGCCGGCCGTGGAGCCGGCCATGCCGCCCATGAACATCAGCATCACCATCAGCAGCTTCGAGAAGGGCGGCCACGCGTCGAAGTTGTCCGTCCCGAAGCCCGTCGTGGTGATGACGGCGACGACCTGGAAGACCGCGTACCGCAGCGCCTCCAGCGGGTTCGGGTGGATGGACAGGATGTTGATGGCAATCGCGACGGTGGCGAGCCCCACCACGCCGGCGTAGACCCGGAACTCGATGTCTTTGAAGAGCGCCGAGACGCGCCCCCGGATCGCCAGAAAGTAGAGGCCGAAGTTGATGCCCGCCATGAACATGAAGACCGTGATGATGAGGTCGATGGCGACGCTGTCGAAGTCGGCCACGCTGCCGTTCTTGGTCGAGAAGCCGCCGGTGGCGAGGGTGCTCATGGCGTGGCAGACGGCGTTGAAGACGTCCATCCCGGCCAGGTAGAGCAGCACGGCCTCGGCGGCGGTCAGGCCCACGTAGATCTTCCAGAGCGCCGAGGCGGTCTCCTTGATCTTGGGCTTGAGGCCCTCGGTGATCGGGCCGGGCACCTCGCTCTTGAACAGGTGCTTGGCCCCCACGCCGAGCTGCGGGAAGATGGCGATGAAGAGCACGATGATGCCCATCCCGCCCAGCCAGTGCGTCAGGCAGCGCCAGTAGTGCGCGCCGTAGGAGAGCGCCTCGATCTCGGTGAGGACGGTGGAGCCGGTGGTGGTGAAGCCGGCGACGGTCTCGAAGAAGGCATCCGCGGGGTTCGTGAATGCCCCGTCGAAGAGATACGGCAGGCCGCCGAAGATGCCGATGAGGAACCAGCTCAGGGTGACGACGACGAGCGCCTCGCGCCGGCTGATGGTGCCCCCCTCGCGGCGGCCGTAGAGGTAGAGCGCCGCGCCCGCCGCCAGCGTCACCCCGGCGGCCCCCACGAACGCCCACGTCGTCCCCGCCTCGCCGTAGTAGATCGTCCAGGCGAGCGTGGTGAGCATCGAGACGGCCAGCACGCACAGCAGCGTCCCGAGCAGCTTGGCGATGGTGCGGTAGTTCATCGGGAGAGGCTAGCAGGCGGCGTGGAGGGAGGAAAATAGGATTGCAGATTGCAGAACATGGATCGATGAATGTAGAAGGATCTCTATTTCGACAGGATCTCTATTTCGATCAGTGCCTGTAACCCCTTCTCACTTCATAGCTGGCCACTCATCAATCTGCAATCATTCGTCGCTCAGCAGCCCGCCGAGAGAGAACCGCTTGCGGCGGAAGAGCCGCTCGACGTCCGCACGCACGGCGGGCAGCGTGAAGACGACGACGTTGTTGCCCGCCCGGATCACGTCTTCGCCGCCGGGGATGACGACGCCGTCCTCGGTGGCGATGGCGGCCACCACGGCGCCGCGCGGGAAGTTGAGGTCCATCAGGCGCTTGTCCACCACGGTGCTGCCCTCCTGCGGGACGATCTCCAGGATCTCGGCCTTGCCGTCCTCCAGGAGCGAGACCGAGACCACCTCGCCCTGGCGGGCGTACTTGAGGATCTGGCTGGCGGCGAAGAGGCGGGGGCTGACCGTCGCGTCCAGCCCGAGGAGCTCGTAGGTGGGCACGTAGTCCGGCCGGTTGACGAGCGTGATGGTCTTGCCGGCCCCGAGGTTCTTGGCCAGCAGGCTGGACATCAGGTTGACCTCGTCGTCCCCGGAGGCGGCCACAAAGACATCGGCGCGGTCCACGCCTTCCTCGCGCAGCAGCGCCAGGTCCGTGCCGTCGCCGTGGAGGATGATGGTCTGGTGGAGGCGCTGGGCGAGGAGGTCGCAGCGGGCGGCGTCCTCGTCGATGAGGGTCACGTCGATCGGTTCGTTTTCGAGCAGGCGGGCCACGGCCAGGCCGATGTCTCCGCCGCCGACGATGACGACCTTGCGGGCGCTGCGCTCGCGCGTCTTGCCGAAGAGCTCTTCGAGCTTGGGGATCTGGGCGCGCGTGCCGATGAGGAACAGGTCGTCGCCTTCGAGCACGGCGTCTCCGCCGCCGGGGATGAGCACCTCGCCCTGCCGCAGGACCGCGGCCACGAGCGTGTCTGAGGGCAGCGCGAGGTCTTGCAGCGGCGTGCCGGCGGCCTTCACGCCCTCCTCCACGCGGATCTGCACGGCCTCCACCCGGTTGTCGGCGAAGTTTTCCACGGCCACGGCGCCGACGCTCTGGATGAGCTTGTAGATCTCGTTGGCGACGAGGATCTGCACGCTCACGATGAGGTCGATGCCGAGCAGGTTGTGGTAGTAGCCGCGCTCCTCGCCGTCCAGGTATTCGCGGTTGTTGACACGGGCGATGGTCTGCTTGGCGCCCAGGTGCTTGGCCGCCAGCGCCGCCAGCATGTTGACCTCGTCGCGGTCCGTGACGGCGGCCACGAGGTCGGCCCCGTCCACGCGCGCCTCGCGGAGGGCAGCCATGCTGGCGCCGTTGCCGTGGTAGGCGAGCACGTCCATCGCCTCCTCGGCGCGGCTCAGGCTGCCGGCGTCGAAGTCGACGATGGTGACGTCGTGCTTCTCCTCGGCCAGCACCCGCGCCACGAACTTGCCGACCTCGCCCATCCCGATGATGACGGCCTTCATGGGGATCAAAAGGTTGAAGGGTGGAAGGTTGAACGGTGGGGGGAGGGGCGTGGTGGGCGACCTGAAACCTGCTCACCTTCAACCTGGAACCGTCTCGGCCACCTCGATCTGCTCGGCGTCGACGAGCATGTCTCTGGTGAGCTTGGGGCCGAAGAGCTCGCTGACGATGGCCGAGACGAGGACGCAGGTGACGACGAGGTCCGTGAACGGCGTCGCATAGACCTGGCTGAAGGTGACGGCCATCGCCACGGCCACGCCGCCCTGCGTGACCAGCCCCGAGCCGAGGCGCGGGCTGAGGCGCTCGGGCACCTCGGAGGTGACGTAGGTGAGATACCCGCCGGCGTACTTGCCCAGCAGGCGCAGCCCGAAGTAGAGCAGCACGAGCCCGCCGGCCACGAGCGGCGCCGCACCGACGGCTGCCACCTCCCACGACGCCCCGGCGAAGACCAGGATCACCACGAAGACGGGCTGCTCGATCCGCTCCAGCGTCTCGACGAGCGACTCGCGCACGCGCGACGTGTTGGCCACCACCAGCCCGAGCGTCAGGTTGATGAAGAGGGGCGAGAGGTGCAGGTAGTAGGCCGCCCCGCTGGCGAAGACCACGATGCCGATGAGCGCCACGAGCAGCTTGCTGCCGTCGCGCTCGCGCCCGAGGAAGAGGAAGAAGAGGACGCCCAGCACCAGCCCGATCCCGAGGTTGACCGCCACCCACTCCGTCGTGGTCAGCGCGCGGATGCCGCGCGTCTCGCCCTCGTGGAAGAAGCAGAAGATGAGGCCGAAGAGGACGATCGCGAGGACGCGGTCGTAGCGGAGCGCGAACTGGAGCACCTCCGGCAGCGGGCCCGTGGCGGCGTAGCGCGTGCGGACGGCCTCGAGGGC
>JAWWAN010000208.1:0-6590 GCA_033721675.1 Rhodothermales bacterium
GCCAGCCCAGCGTCGACGACGTCGCAGCCCGTCGTGCGGAGCGTGGCCGAGACGAGCTGCGCGCAGACCTCGCCCGTGACGCGCCCGTCCCGCCCGACGACGACGAGGGGCGAGCGCCCCTGGCCGAGCGCGCGCTGCCGGCACCAGGTGCCGTAGGCTGCGGCGTAGCGTACGAGGGTGGCGGCGTCGAGCCCCTGCCCGAAGATGCCGCGAATGCCGGAGATGGAAGCGATGAGGGTCTTGCTCATGGACGATCCGATTGGGCTTCGAGGTGTTCCTTGCCGATGACGCCGTCGAGCAGGTCGAGGCTGAGCGCCGGGGCGTCTTCCGTCGCGTGGAGCACCGACACGTCTCCGGTGGCCTCCATCACCACGGCCCGCACCTGGCGCAGGTCGATCACGTTCGCCTCGCGCAGCTTGGCGCGGAGGTCGGCCTCGGTGACCTTGGCCCGCTTGAGGTTCTCATGCAGGACGGTCTGGCCCGCCATCAGCAGCATGGGGTCGTTGTCGACGAGGGTGCAGGCCAGATCCGAGCGGGTGCGGGCGTACGCGACGAGCAGCTGGAGCAGGTAGAGTACCGCGAGGGCCGCCACCGCCTGGAGCAGCGGCGGGTCCTCGGCCACGACGACGCTCGCCACGACGGACCCGAAGGCGACCGTGATGGCGAAGTCGAAGCTCGACATCTTCGAGAAGCTTCGCAACCCCGCCAGGCGGGTGAGCACGATCAGCGCGAGATAGATGCCGACGGCCGTCACCACGATGCCTGCGAGGGCCTCCCAGGTGATCTCGATCCAGGCCCAGTCCATGGCGATGGGGAGCTAGAGGAGTGGAGGGGGGTGCGCGTCCAGCGTACGCGCCACGCCCGGGCCCAGCCGACGGCGCCCGGCGCTGCCGCCGAGTCGTTTCAGGATGTTCACACCGGCCGAGGCGGCCGCCCTGCCTCCGGGTGCCTTGACCTCTTGCACGGGATTTTGCATCCTTAGTCCGCGCCGGGGCTTCGTGCCCTTTTAACGGAACAGCCCCCTGCCCCCCTCGTTGCTCAGCCAGCCCCCTCGCTGCTCAGGCTGAGTCCCGAGCGAGCCGCCCGCTTCGTTCGCCGTAATCCTCGCTGCCATGCCGCTGTCGCGTTTGGGCGCCCCGGCGCTGCCGGTCTCTGCGGAGAGCCGCTACCGGTTCCGTTTCACCGTACTCACCGTCGTGGTGACGGTAGCGCTGATGGCCTGGGGCGGGCTCGTGACGAGCATCGACGCCGGCCTCGCCGTGCCGGACTGGCCCACCTCGTTCGGCTCGATGGACCCGTTCGCTACCGGCTATGAGGATCCGAGCGATCCGTCGGCGCGCTGGTGGCATCACCTCCCGATCCTCGCCGAGCATGGCCACCGCCTCCTCGGAGCCCTCGTAGGGCTGCTGACGCTCATCCTGGCCGGATGGACCTGGTTCCGGGACGACCGCCGCTGGATGCGCCGCCTCGGTCTGGGCGTCCTCGCGCTCGTGATCTTCCAGGGCATCCTGGGCGGCCTTCGGGTGACCGAGGTCTCGCTGACGCTGGCGATGGTGCACGCGTGCACGGCCCAGATCTTCTTCGCGCTCCTCGTGGCGATGGCGCTGTTCACGTCGGCCGCCTGGCGCCACGGGGGCGGCTCGGTGCCCGCCACGGCGGGAGGCCGGCGCCTCCGCCACCGCGCGCTCGCCACCGCCATCGCCATCTACCTGCAGATCGTGCTCGGTGCGCTGCTGCGGCACTTCGGGACGGGCATCGATCCGTTCTTCGCCGGCATCCACATCGGCGGGGCCGTCGCCGTCGTCGGGCTCATCGGGATGACGGTGTACCTCGTACGCCGGCACGCCGGGGGCGCGCCGCTCGTACGGCGCGCGGGCGCGGTGCTGCTGGGCACCGTCGGGGTCCAGTTCGCCCTCGGGTTGATGGCGTTCGCGGTGCTGCTGTTCGAGACCCAGGCCGGCCGGCGCAGCCTCGTCCAGATCGTGCTGAACTCGGCGCACCTGATCGTCGGCGCCGTGCTGCTGGCCGCAGCCGTCTGCCTCGTCCTGCTGAGCCGCCGCCCGGCCCCGGCACGCCCGCCGGTGAGCCCCGCCGTCGGCACCCCCGCCCTGGCCTCCACCGCCTCTTGAAACCCGCCCGGATGGAGCTCCCCGCCCGCACCCTTTCCGACGCCGACCTCGACGCCGTCCTCCTGCTCGATCCGGCGGCTCCGCCGGCGCGTGCCCTGCGCCGCGCCGCGCCGCCCGAGCCGGCCCCACGCCCGGCGTGGCTGGACTTCTGGGATCTGACCAAGCCCGAGATCTCGTTCCTCGTGACGCTCTCAGCGCTGGCGGGCTTCCTCCTCGGCTCGCCCGGCGAGGCCGACGGCTGGCGGCTCTGCTGGACGCTGGCCGGCACCGCGCTGAGCGCGGCCGGCGGCGGCGTGCTGAACCACTTCCTGGAGCGCGGCTTCGACGCCCGCATGCGGCGCACGGCGAACCGCCCGCTGCCCTCGGGGCGGATCCGCGCGCCGCACGCGCTCGGCTTCGGCGTGCTCCTGTGCGCAGCCGGCGTGGCGGTGCTGGCCGCTCTCGTGGGCACCCTCACGACCGTGCTGGCGGCCCTCACCATCGGCCTCTACCTGTTCGTCTACACGCCCCTGAAGCGGAAGACCGTGCTCAACACGGTGGTGGGGACGGTGCCGGGGGCGCTGCCGGCCCTCGGCGGGTACGCCGCCGCCACGGGCACGCTCGGCGCCGGCGGCTGGATCCTCTTTCTGATCCTCGCCTTCTGGCAGATGCCGCACTTCCTCTCCCTGGCGTGGATGTACCGCAAGGACTACGCCCGCGCCGGCTACGCGATGCTCCCTGTGGCCGAGCCGGACGGCGGCTCGACGGTGCGGCAGACGCTCCTCTTCACCCTCCTGCTGGCCGGCGTGAGCATCGTGCCGAGCCTGCTCGGGATCACCGGCTGGGTCTACGGTGCCGGCGCGCTCGTGCTGGGCCTCTGGTTCCTCGTGCCCGCCTACGCCTTCTACCGCACCCGCACGGTGCGCGAGGCGCGGCGCGTGCTGATCGCCTCCATCCTCTACATCCCGCTCCTCGTCGTCCTCATCTTCGTGGACCGGCTGATCTGACGCCGGGCGCCGGGCCGCGCCCCGCTCCGGCTGTGCTGCACCCCATGCACGATCCTGCCCTCATCCCTGCCGTCGCCGTGGCCGGCGTCACGCATCGCTACGGCGACCGCGTGGCGCTGCGCGACCTGTCGCTGCGCGTCGAGGCCGGCGCGCAGGTAGCCTTGCTGGGGCCGAACGGCAGCGGCAAGACGACGCTGTTCCGCATCCTCTCGACGCTGATGGCGCCGACCGAGGGGACCGCGCATGTCGTCGGCGCAGACCCTACCGCGGACGCCGCTGCCGTCCGCCGGCGGCTGGGCATCGTGTTCCAGCAACCCGCCCTGGATGCCGCGCTCACCGTCCAGGAAAACCTGCGGGTGCAGGGCGGGCTCTACGGGCTGCACGGCCGCCCCCTCGCCGAGCGGCTGGACGCATTGCTCGCCGCCTTCGACCTGGCGGACCGGCAGCGCGACCGTGTGGGCACGCTCTCGGGCGGCTTGCAGCGCCGCGTGGACCTCGCGCGCGGCCTGCTCCACCGCCCCGCCCTGCTGCTGCTCGACGAGCCGACGACGGGCCTCGACCCCGTCGCCCGCCGCGCCTTCTGGGACGCGCTGGCCCACCAGCGCCGCCGCGAAGGCACCACCGTCCTCGTCGCCACGCACCTGCTGGACGAGGCCGCGCCGTGCGACGCTGTCGCGATTCTGGACCGGGGCCGCCTCGTGGCGCACGGCGCGCCGGACGCGCTGACCGCCGCGCTCGGGAGCGAAACCCTCTGGCTGGAGACCGCCGACGCCCCCGCGCTGCGCGCGCGCATCGAAGCCCGCTTCGGCGTGGAGGCGCGGATCGTGGGGCAGGCCCTCCAGCTCTCGCACGCCGACGCCCCCGCCCTCCTGCCCGCACTCTACGATGCCTTCGGGGAGACCATCGAGAGCGCCACGGTGCGCAAGCCGACGCTCGACGACGTGTTCCTGGTGCACGCGGGCCACCAGCTCAGCGCGCACGCGCAGGCGCTCCAACCCAGCCTGGAAGCATGAGCAGGACGGACGCCCCCTCGGCCCCCTCCGGCCCGCCGACCCTTGCCTCGGCGTGGTACACCATCGCGGCCCTGTGGAGGCGCGAGATCCTCAAGTTCGTGCGCGACCGGAGCCGCCTCATCGGGGCGCTGGCGCAGCCGTTCGGGTTCTGGCTGCTGCTCGGCCTTGGGTTCCAGGGCACGTTCCGCATGCCCGGCGCCGAGGGCGTCGGCTACATGGAGTTTCTGTTCCCCGGCATCGTCGCGCTCATCCTGCTCTTCACGGCCGTCTTCACCACCATCAACATCGTCGAGGAGCGGCAGAGCGGGTTTTTGCAGGCGGCCCTCACGGCGCCCGCCGCCCGCGCGACCCTCGTGCTGGGCAACACGCTCGGCGGCACGACGCTGGCGGTGGTGCAGGCGGCCCTGTTCGTCGCGCTCGCCCCGCTGGTGGGCCTCACGCCCGACGCGGCCGGGCTGGCGCTGATCCTCGCGGCCAGCCTCTTCACCGCGCTCGCCTTCACCACGCTCGGCTTCCTGATCGCCTGGCACATGGACTCGACGCGCGGCTTCCACGCCGTGATGAACCTCTTCCTGCTGCCGCTCTGGTTCCTGTCTGGGGCGGCGTTCCCCGCCGAGGGCGCCTCGGCCGTGCTGCGCTGGCTCATCAGGCTCAACCCCGTCTCCTACGCCGTCGACGCGCTCCGGCAGGGCCTCTACGGGAGTGCCCTCCCCACCGCGCCCCTCGCCACGCCCGCCGCCGATTTGCTCGTATGCGGCGGCTTCGCGGCCGTCCTGCTGGCCCTCGCCGTCTGGCGCGCCCGCCGCCCGCTGTTCGGGTAGGATCCCGGCTGGGTGAAGAAACCGGGACGCCGGAACTCCGGAACCCGCGAACGCGGTTCGATCCCCCGTGGAACCGCGCCCGGACATAGCGACGACGCCCCCTGAGACCGTCGACCTGAAGGCCCTCTCCGAGCCGGAGCTGGAGGCCTTCGTGGAGACGCTGGGCGAGCCGGCGTACCGGGGCCGCCAGCTCTTCCAGTGGCTCTATGGGAAAGGCGCCACGGCCTTCGAGGCGATGACGAGCCTGCCGAAGGCGTTCCGGGAGCGGCTGGCCGAGACCGCCTACATCGGCACGATCCACCTCGACCAGCTCCAGACCGCCACCGACGGCACGGCCAAGGGCCTGTTCACCCTCTCCACCGGCCGCAAGATCGAGGCCGTGCTGATCCCCGACGTCGATGCCGACGGCCGGGCGCGGCGGCTGACCGTCTGCGTCTCCAGCCAGGTGGGGTGCGCGATGGGCTGCACGTTCTGCGCCACCGGCCTGATGGGCTTCCGCCAGAACCTCACCGCCGGCGAGATCTACGACCAGGCCCGGTTCATGGATACGCTCGCCCGCGAACGCTACGGGCGCGGCATCACGAACGTCGTCTTCATGGGGATGGGCGAGCCGCTGCTCAACTACGACGCCGTGCTCCGCGCCGTCGACCTCCTCACGCACCGGCACGGGCTGGACCTCTCGCCCAAACGCGTCACCGTCTCCACCGTCGGCCTCGCCCGCCGCATCCGGCAGCTCGCCGACGACGGCACGCGCTTCCACCTCGCCGTCTCGCTCCACGCCCCGACGGACGCCCAGCGGAGCGCCATCATGCCCGTCAACCGGGCCGCCGCCACCGACCTGACGGCGCTCAGGGACGCCATCCAGCATTACACGAAGACCACCGGCCGCCGCGTCACCTACGAGTACTGCATGTTCGAGGGCGTCAACGATAGCGAGGCCGACGCCCACGCGCTGGCCGACGTGGTGGCCTGGGCTCCGAGCAAGGTCAACCTGATCATGTACAACCCCGTCGAGGGCCTCGGCTTCCACCGCACCCCCGAGGACCGGCTGGAGGCCTTCATCCGCGTGCTCGTCGCGCGCGGCGTCACCGTCACCGTCCGCCGCAGCCGGGGGCAGGACATCGACGCCGCCTGCGGGCAGCTCGCCGTGGAGACCGCCTGACCCCAGAAATTGCCAGAACGTCAACGCTTCGGGCCGGCGGGGCGCTTGCGGAGGGCAGCTACAGTGCGTTACATGGGGGCATCCACCATGCCCGCTACCGACGTTGCCCTCATGCCCGACGACTTCTCCTCTCCCCCGCCGCTCTCGGACCCCATCGTGAAGTGGCTCCTCGGCTTCTTCGGCGCCATTTTCGGCTTTTTGCTGCTGCCGAAGACGCTCAAGCTCGTCTTCCGCAAGCTCGTCTTCGGGACGGTGGCCGAGATCGTCGCCATCGTCCTCACCGGCCTGCTGACCGAGAAGGCCGTCGAGTTTCTCGGCAAGGAAGAAGGCCGCACCCGGCTCGGGCGCTAGCCGCCGGCCATCGAGAGCCGGTCTGATCGACGATCGATGAGTGCAGAGGGAGCGACAACAGGCTTTTTCCTCATCGCTCATGGATCCCTGCTCTGCAATCATCCATCGTAGGACGTCCTGTCCTCCCC
>JAWWAN010000209.1:0-6562 GCA_033721675.1 Rhodothermales bacterium
ACGTCGGGAAGACCGTCGGCGTCGCCGGGGGGCATCTGACCGGCGACGAGATGGCCGCCGCGTTCTCGGACGCCCTGGGCGAGCCGGTGCGCTACAACAGCGTGCCGCCTGCCGTCTACCGGGGCTTCGGCTTTCCCGGCGCCGAGGACATCGGCAACATGTTCCAGTTCTACCAGGAGTTCAACGACGACGTCGTCGAGGCGCGGGACGTCGAGGAGTCGCGCGCCCTCAACCCGGAGTTGCTGTCTTTCGAGGCGTGGCTCCGGCGGAACAAGGAGCGCATCCCGGTCGAATAGGCGCCGCCGGCGCACGATGCCCACGCCACCCTCACCCTCCGCAGCGGATCCACCGGGGCCGAAGCTCTACGCGGAGCTTGCGCCGTGGTGGCCCCTGGTCTCAGACCCCGCCGACTATGCAGAAGAGGCGGCGTTCTTCCAGGCGCGGCTGCTGGATGCGTGCACCGTCCCGCCCCGGACCCTCCTCGAACTGGGGAGTGGCGGGGGGAACAACGCCTCGCACCTGAAGCGGCGGTTCCAGATGGTCCTCGTGGATCGATCGCCCGCGATGCTCGCGGTGAGCCGGAGCCTGAACCCGGAGTGCGAGCACCAGGAAGGCGACATGCGGACGGTCCGGCTCGGGCGCATGTTCGACGCCGTCTTCGTCCACGACGCCATCGTCTACATGACCACGGAGGCGGACCTGCGGCGCGCGATCCGGACGGCGTATGTGCACTGCCGGCCCGGCGGCGCCGCGCTCTTCGCGCCGGACCACCTCAAGGACCACTTCCGGGCGTCCACGGGCACCGGAGGGCACGACGGGGAGCAGGGCAGCGTCCGCTACCTGGAGTGGACCTGGGATCCGGACCCCACAGACACCACCTGCGTGGTGGACTACGCCTTCCTGCTGCGCGACCCGGACGGCGCCGTGCGGGTCGAGTACGAGCGGCACGTCGAGGGGCTCTTCGCCCGGGCAGACTGGCTGCGCCTGTTCACCGAGCAGGGCTTCGACGCTGAGGCCGTCCCCTTCGAGCATTCGAGCGTGGAGGCGGGCACGTGCGAGGTCTTCGTCGCCCGGAAGCCGCGCTCCTAGCGCGGGGCGAGGCACCTTTACCCGTCCGAACAGGTCACGGCGTGAGGAAAGCATGCGGGATGCGCCGGTCCGTCATAGTCGCACCGGAGGGTGGACCGGCGCGGCGATGAGCATGAAAAAGGCCGCCGCCGTATACTGCGCTCGACGCGTCGCGCAGCCTGCCTACCCGCCTGCCGTGCCTCCCGTGGATCCACCGCCTCTACTCGTTCTCGACGGCATCTCGAAGCGCTACGGGGCCGTCCGCGCGCTGGATGCCGTATACCTGTCCGTCTACGCCGGCGAGGTGGTCGCCCTCCTGGGCGACAACGGCGCAGGGAAGTCCACCCTGGTGAAGATCATCGCCGGGAACGTCGAGGCCGACGCGGGGGCGCTCCGGTACGCGGGGCGCGTGCTGACCGGGCACAGCCCGGCGCAGGCCCGTGCCCTCGGCATCGAGACGGTCTACCAGGACCTCTCGCTGTGCCCCAACCTGGACGTGGTCGCCAACTTCTTCATGGGGCGCGAGCGGGTGCGGCGGCGCCTCGGCGTCCCGCTCCTGGACGAAGCGGCGATGGAAGCCGAGACGGGTGCCGCGCTGGCGCGCATCGGGACCGTCCTGCCGTCCGTCCGCGTGCCCGTCGAGCAGCTCTCCGGGGGGCAGCGGCAGGCCATCGAGCTGGCCCGGTTCGTCCACTGGGGCGGCCGGCTCGTCGTGCTGGACGAGCCGTTCGCGGCGCTGGGGGTGGAGCAGACCCGGCGCGGGCTGGACCTCATCGAGCGGGTCCGCGCGCAGGGCATCGCGGTCGTGGTCATCACGCACAACGTCTTGCATGCCCTGCAGGTGGCAGACCGGCTCGTGGTGCTGCGGCAGGGCCGCGTCGTAGCCGAGCGGGCCGCGCCGCAGACCGACGCCACGGAGGTAATCGCCCTCATCACAGGCACGGGCCAGCCCGCCTAGCTCGCCATCCACCGAAATCCGGAACGAACCCTGTCTCGTATGCCCCGCCTCCTCCGTTTCGCCGTCCTGCTCCCTGCACTCCTCCTGCTCGGCGGCTGCGCCGCGCCCGACGAGGGCAAAGGCACCGTATTCTATCTGGTGCCGAGCCTGCTGGACGAGTTTCAGACCGAATCCGTGAAGGCCATCGAGGAGGCGTTCACGGCACTCGGCTACCGCGTGCGCGTGCTCGATGCCCAGAACCGCGCCGAGGTCCAGCTGAACCAGCTCGACGACGCGCTGCTGCTCGGCCCCGCCGCCGTCATCATCGCGGCCGTCGATTATGATTCCGTGGTGCCGGGCATCGAGCGGGTGCGGGCGGCCGGCGTGCCCGTGCTCGCCTTCGACCGGCTGGTGACCGGCACCCAGGTGGATCTGAGCGTCGTGGCGGGGACCGTCGAGATGGGGCGGATGGCCGCCCGCGAGATCGTCCGGCTGCTCGAAGCGCGGCACGGCGCTGCACAGGGCACCGTCTTGCAGATCATGGGCGACCCCGGTGACAACTACACGCTCGACATCCGGCAGGGCTTCGAGGAGACCATGCAGGGCTATCCCCGGGTGCAGGTGGTCACGAAGGCGGCCATGCAATGGGAGGCCTCGAACGCAGGCGACATCGCCGAGGACCAGTTGCTGGTGCAGCCGGACCTCGACCTCATCTTCGTCCACGCGGCCCACCTCGCGGTGCCCGTCGTGGCCGTGCTGGAGGCCCGGGGCAAGGCGCCGGGCGACGTGCTGCTCGTCAGCTCGAACGGCGCGCCCGTGGGGCTGGACCTGATCCGCCAGGGCTGGGAGCAGGTGGAGATCGAGCAGCCGCTCTACGCGCAGGTGCACGGGATGGCGCGCTTCGTCGATGCCCTCGTGGCGGGGGAGCCGCCCACGCCGGGCTCCTATCCGATTCTCGGCCTCGACGCCACATTATCCGTTCAGCCGTGGGGGCCTACCCTGGAGATTCCCGGCAGCGTCATCACCCGGGAGAACGTGGACGACGCCCGGTTCTGGGGGAACCGGACGCCGCCCCCCGCGCCTGCCCCGGCAGAGGACGAGCGCGCGGGGGCCTCGCCATGATGGCAGACCCCGTCGACCGGCCTCCCGCGGTGGGCCTGCGTGGGGGCCGCCGCCGCGCCGCCGCCCGCTTCGTGCTGGAGCACCTGGTGTGGTTCATCCTGCTGCTCGTCCTCGCCCTCTTCTCGGTCGCCATCGACCAGTTCTTCCAGGTCGGCATCTTCATCAATATCGCACGGCAGGCCACGTTCGTGGGCATCCTCTCGGTAGGGCTCGCGGTGACGATCATCGCCGGCCACATGGACCTCTCGGTGGAGTCGGTGATGGCCTTCTCGGCGATGCTCGCCGCCGTGCTCGTGGGGACGGGCGGTGCGGGGTGGGGGCTGGAGGTGCCGGTGGCCGTCACGCTGGGGTTGTCGCTGGGCGTGGGGGCGCTCGTCGGGCTGGTGAACGGCGTGCTGGTGGTCCGGCTGGGGATCAACGCCTTCATCGTGACGCTGGCGGCCTACATCGGGGTGCGGGGGCTCGGGCTGGTGCTCACCGGCGGCCGCTCCGTTTTCGGGCTGCCGGACGCCTATCGCGCGGTCGCCTCGGCGGAGCTGTTCGGGGTGCCGCTGCTGGTGCTGCTGCTGCTGGCGACCTACGCCGTCATGCACGGTGTGCTGGGGCGGATGCGCTTCGGACGCTACCTCTACATGATCGGTGGCAACGCGACGGCGCCGTTTCGGGCCGGCATCCCGGTGGGGCGGCTCGTGGTGCGCGTCTTCGTGCTCTCCGGGGTGCTGGCGGCCTTCGCCGGATGGCTCCTCGCCGCCCGCACGAACGGCGCGACGGCGAACCTCGGCACGGGGATGCTCTTCGAGGCGTTCGCAGCCGTCGTCATCGGCGGCGTCAGCCTGACCGGCGGCGTGGGGCGGCTGAGCGGGGTCTTTGCCGGCGTTCTGCTGCTGAGCGCCATCGACACGGCGATCAACGTGATGGCGCTCCCGCCACACTACATGCAGGTGATCCGGGGCGGGCTGGTCCTGCTCGCCGTCGTGCTGGACTCGGCCAAGACGGCGCTGCGCCGGCGGTGGCTGTAGCGCAGCGCCGTCCCGAACACGCGGTCACTCGTCCTCGTCGTCGTCTTCTGCGGTCTCGATCGGGCACTCGGTGATCGTCTTGTTGCCGTTGGCGGCGATCGAGAGGATCTCGATCTTGTACTCCGTCCCCGGCTGTAGGAACTGCTCCGGCACGTCGAGGCTCGTCGTAGAGGCGGGCACGATGACGTCGAGGACGCTGTCGCCGTCCTCTTCTTCGACGATGATCTCGACGAGTTCGGCGCCGGGCGCCGACCACTCGATTTCGGCGTCTTCGGGGTCCACGTCGTCGTCGTCACAGGGCGTGAAGGTGGGCGGGGTGGGGAGGTCGTGCGAGAGCGTGCCCTCGCCGACGAGGCGGTCGCCTCCCACCGTCCGGCCACGGAACGCATAGTCGCCGGGAGGGAAGAGGGCCAGCACCTCGGCGGGCGAAGGCTCGGCGCTCTCGAAGCGCAGCTCGGTGATGCCGAGATGCGAGAGCGGGCCGGTCGCTCTGAAGTCGATGATCCGCTTGCGGTCCGGGTCGGCAACGCGGATGCGGTCCCAGCCCTCGGCGTCGAGGAAGAGCTGGAGGCCGAGGTCGTTATCGGTCGCGTTGAACTCGAAGAAGACCTCGGCGTCGGCGAACGGGATCACGGCGCCGGTGAGGGCGTCGCCGTCGTCGTCGAGTACGGTGGCGGCGGGTTCGTCGCCGGGGGGCACCTCGGTGGCGGTGGGGGGGGCGTCTTCGCACCCGAAGCACGTCAATACGGCGAAGAGGATGATCGAGGCAGGAATAGAGCGCATGGCAGCACCTCCACAGGCCGGTGGGTGGAAGGACAGCCTTCGGCGCGGTCTCGCCGCTCGGCACGGATGCCCGTTACTTCTGGGACCCTGCGCTCCGCCGGAACGCGTAATGCTCGCTACCGGAGGAGGACCAACGGCTGCGTGGAGACGTGATCGACGCCGGCGAAGCCGTGGACGAGGAGCCGCGCGTAGTAGAGACCGCTGGGCAGCGAGGCGGCCTCGAAGGCCGCGTGGTGCCAGCGGCCGCCCCCCTGGTAGGCCTCGACCAGCCGCTCCACCTCGCGGCCGGCGACGTCATAGACCGTCAATTCCACGATGCCGTCTCGTTCCAGATAGTAGCGGATCGTGGTGCGCCCAGCGAAAGGATTCGGAAAGACCTGGGCGAGCCGATAGCTTTGGGGCGGCGTCACCTCGGCCTCGGCCACGGCCAGGATCTGCTCCCGCCCCGTCCCCCCTCGGGCCACGAGCCGGTAGGTCACCGTCCCCGGGCGAGCCACCTGGGCATCCGCGATCCGGTCCGGCGCGGCCCCCTCGCCTTCGAACACCACCACGAAGCGCCCTGCGGCGGGGTCGAATCGCTCGACGCGATAGGTCGCGATCCCGCCGTCGTCCAGAAAGACCCACTCCACCGAAACCACGCCGGAGGCATCCACGGTGGCGGCGAGGGTCGCGGCGCCAAGGGGGCGGTTGCCGGTGAGAAGCAGCCGCGCCACGCCCTCCCGGATGTCTGAGAGGAGCCGGTAATTGTTATCGCCGGGGCAGGCGGTGGAACTGAAGTCGCGATGGCCCCGGATGTTCTCCGGGGAGACGCCGTAGCGTTCGCTCAGGTAGGCGAATGAGACGAGGAGCGAGTCGAAGGCGGCCGGGGTCATCTGATCCCGGCAGGCGGCGCCCTCGGGCGGGTGGTAACATCCGAGGACGGACACACCGATGTTGCCGGTGTTGTTGCCCCCCACGTGGGCGCCCTGCACCAGCGGCGGGCCCTCGGCGAACGGGATGCCGTCGTCGAGGTACGGCCGTCCCTGATAGAGCCGCCCGCGCTGGTCCATGACGTACTGGTATCCGATGTCGCTCCAGCCGCGTCCGTCCTGATGGAACGCCTGGATGTTCTTGACCTGCGCGAGCCCCTCTGCGCGCGTCACGGCGCCGAAGCCGGCAGCATGGTGGAAGGTGATGTACCGGTAGTCCGGGCGCGCCAGCGGGATCGGGTCGCCGCGGAACGGCGCGGCATTCCAGGCATCGCGGGGGTGCAGCTCCGGAGGCACGATCAGGAAGTCGGCGCGGCCCTGTGGCGCCGGCGCCTCGTCCGGCTCCGGGCGCATCCCGTCGGCATCGTTCCGGCTGTCGAACACGCCGGCGCCGAGCAGGTGGACCGTCGCGCCGGCGGCGTGCTCGAAGCGCAGCGCGAAGCGGACGCCTGCCGGGCGCACGGGGCCCCGGTAGGCGGCGAGGAAGGCGTCGTCTGTGGCCGAGCGGATGACGTAGAGCGGGTGCCATGCCGACCAGCCGCCGGGCGTCGCGAAGCGGACCGAGGCGTCCATGGCCGCATCCGAGGAGAAACCCTGCAACACGACGCCGTCGAAGGGCTGCCCGGCGGGCGTGCTTTGCTGAACGGTGGACATCCGCTTGCCCG
>JAWWAN010000210.1:0-6505 GCA_033721675.1 Rhodothermales bacterium
CCGCGAGCACGGCACCGGCCGCTATCTGGTGGCGCTCAACTTCGAGGCGGCGGCCTGCACCGTTCCGCTGCCCACGGCCACCGGGCGCGTTCGCCTCTCCACGCATCCGGCGCGGCACGACGTCGAGGCCGGCGCCGCCCTCGCGCTCGCCCCCCACGAGGGCGCCGTCGTCGAACTCTGAAAAACCGGCGGAATGGCGAACCAACGGGCCACATATCGCTATTGGAAAACGCTCCCCAATGCACGCCCACACACCCTTCTTGTCATCCCGAGCGAAGCCGAGGGATCTCGCCGGTCCGGCCTTGCTGGCCCTTCAGGGCGAGATGCCTCGACTTCGCGGCGCTCGGCTCGGAAGGACAGGGTGGGTGGTTCGATACGGTTTCAGCAACATGACAGGTGGCTGGTCGAATCCTGAATGACGAATAGCGAATGAGGAAGGGACGGGGCTTCGGTAGAGGCCGAGGCAGACCCTTCGGCATTCGCTATTCCTCGTCCGGCATTCGATAGTCTCTTCCTCTGCCCGATCATTTACTGCCCCCGCGCCCTTGAGCGAGCCCTACGACGACGAACTCATCGACCTCGACGCCCACCGCGAGCCCCGCTTCACGTTCGACCCGGCCGAGCCACCCGCGTTCAAGCCGCTCGATGCGTACGGCGCCATCGGGGACGGCCGCACCTCCGCGCTCGTCGGCGCGGACGGGTCGGTGGACTGGGCGTGCCTGCCGGACTTCGACAGCCCCTCCGTCTTCGGCGCCCTCCTCGACCCGGCGGCCGGGCGCTTCGCCGTGCGGCCCGCCGGGCGCTTCGCCGCCTTCCAGCGCTACGAGCGCGGCACGAACGTCCTCGTCACCGAGTTCTTCACGCCGGCCGGCCGGCTCCGCGTGCGGGACTTCATGAGCTACTCGATCCGCAAGGGCCCGACGCCCGAGATCTACCGGCGCGTCGAGGCCGTCAGCGGGAAGGTGGACCTGGAAGTGGTCTTCGAGCCCCGCTTCGACTACGGCCTCACGATGCCCTCGTTCGAGACTTCAGACTACGGCGTGCGCGCCACGGCCGGCGACGAGCGCAGCCTCGTCCTCTCCACCGAGCTGGCCATGGCGATCGAGGACGGCCGGGCCGTCGGGCGGGCCACGCTGGAGGCCGGGCAGGACACGTACGTCGTGGCAGACTGGGGTGCGGCGCAGGTCCACCCGATCTCGAGCTACCAGTGTGCGCGGCGTCTCTGGCAGGTGCGCACGTTCTGGCGCAACTGGGTAGACCGCCTGCACTACCACGGCCGCTACCGCGACGCCATGGAGCGCAGCCTGCTCCTGCTCAAGCTGCTCATCTACGAGCCCACGGGCGCCATCGTCGCCGCGCCCACTACGTCGCTGCCGGAGTGGCCCGGCGGCGGGCGCAACTGGGACTACCGCTACTCGTGGGTGCGCGACTCCGCCTTCATCCTCCGCGCCCTCTTCCAGGCCGGCTACCTCGACGAAGGCTCGCGCTACCTGGACTGGCTCCTCGGGCAGACGCTCGAAGGCGGCCCGCTCCAGGTGATGTACGGCATCCGGGGCGAGCGCTACCTGCCCGAGCGCGAGCTCGCCCTGCGCGGCTACCGCGACTCCCGGCCCGTCCGCATCGGCAACGGCGCCGTGCACCAGTTCCAGCTCGACATCTACGGGAGCCTCCTCGACGCCGCGCTCCGCTACGACCGCATGGGCGGGATTCTGACCATCGCCGAGTGGGAGCAGCTCTGCGCCCTCGCCCAGGAGATCGCCGACCGCTGGCGCGAGCCGGACGCTGGCATCTGGGAGGCCCGCAACGAGCCGCGCCACTACACCTACTCCAAAGTCTGGGCGTGGGTGGGCCTCACGCGCGCCGCCGAGCTGTCTCGCCAGATGAGCGCGGATGCCCCCACCGAGCGGTGGCAGCGCGAGGCCGAGGCCATCCGCGCCGAGGTGATGGAGAAAGCCTGGAACCCGGACGCCGGCGCGTTCACGCAGTACTACGGCGGTACCGCGCTGGACGCCTCGGTGCTCGTGATGCCCTCCGTGGGGTTCGTCCATGCCGGCGACGCGCGGTTCCAGCAGACCATCGAGGCCGTGGTGGAGGGGCTGGCGGCCGGGCCCTACCCGCTGCTCTACCGGTACCTCAGCGAAGATGGCGTCGGCGGCCCGGAGGGGGCGTTCCTGCTGCCCTCGTTCTGGCTCGTGGAGGCCCTCGCGCTGGCGGGCGACTTCCGCCGCGCCCGCGCGACGCTCGGCGGCCTGATCCGGCACATGAGCCCGCTCGGTCTCTACTCCGAAGAGATCCACCCCGAAGACGAGTCGCTGCTGGGCAACTTCCCCCAGGGGTTCAGCCACCTGGGCCTGGTCAACGCGGTCTTCCGCCTCGAAGAGCTGGCCCGGATGCGGGAGGGGTGGTGAGCGGCTCAGGCGCCGCGGGTGCGGTGGCGGGGGGCGGTGCGGTCTGGCGCGGCGGCCTCGTCGGCGTCGAGCAGGGCGGCGTCGAGGCGGGGCGCGGCGTCGGGCACGGCCGCCCGGGCGGGTGCGGCGTCGGGCGCGGACGCGAGGGCCGCGATGCGCTCGGCGAGCGCGTCCAGCTCCCGGTGCTTCTTCCGCCGCCACGCGCGGTCCAGATAGAGGATCGAGGGGATGGCGGCGGCCAGCACGGCCAGCAGCACGCCCACCGCCAGCAGGCCCGACTTCCCGAAGGCACCGGCGAAGAAGGCGGCCAGCCCGGCCACTCCGGCGCCGTAGGTGACGGCCTCGGCGATGGAGCTGCCCCACCCGACGCGCTGGCTGAAGCGTAGGTGCAGCCAGTCTCCGCGCGGGCGGATCAGCACGCGGGTCTCGATGCCGGACATGCTCGTGTGCTTCCACTCCACGGTCCGCCCGATCTGCTCCACCGCGCTCCGTCCGTAGCCGGGCATGCCCATCATCGCGCCGAGGTCGGTGTCATAGCGGTGCCGCAGCTCAGCCACGACGTCTTCCCAGGCGTCGTCCGTCAGCGGCCCCGGCACCTGGCGTTCCACATAGATGTGGGTGGCGCTGGTGCCCGCATGCGGGGCGAGGGTGCGCCGCTGCGGGGTGTCCATCTCGGCGGCGGCCTGCCGGAGCAGCGCCGGGTTCAGCCCGGCCTCGGCGGCTACGGCTTCCAGCTCGGTCAGCGTGAGCCCCGGGCCGGCCTCGGCCCGCCGCCCGGCCTGCGCCTGCAGCTCCACCGTCCGCTCGATCAAGGCGGCGACTTCTTCTTCCGTATAGATCCGCTCGGCCATCCTGCACAGGATTCACGTTTTTCGAAACCGACGGGTATACGACGCCGGCCGAAAAAAGAGCCATGCCGGTGATCTGTGCCGCTTTCGGGGCTGGGGCCAGGGAAGGGCGCGGTACGGGCTTCACGGAGCCAGGTAGCGCGCCAGGTAGCGCACCACCGCGTCGACGTCGGGGAGGCGGTAGCGGGCACGCGTGGGGCCGCCGCCCACCTTGACCGTGACGGCGTCGTCCGGGAGGGCGGCGAAGGCGTCCTCGTCGGTCACGTCGTCGCCCAGGTAGAGGGGCGTGCGGGCGGGGTGGCGGCGGGCGATCTCGGCCACGGCCGTGCCTTTGCTCAGGGCGCGCGGCCGCAGCTCGACGACGCACTTGCCGGAGGTCGCCTCCAGCACGGCCGGCACGTCGGCTGCCCAGGCTTCGAGGCGCGCGCGGGCGGCGGCGCGGTCCGGGGCGTGGCGGTAGTGGACGGCGAAGGCCGGGCCTTTGTCCTCCACCCGGATCCCGTCGCCCCCGGGCACGGTGCGGCGCATCGCGGCGAGCGCGTCGCGGGCCTCCGGCGGCAGGTTGTCGTGGAGGGCACGGCCGAGCGTGCCCGTCTGCGCGCCGTGGAGGCCCACGCCGGGCAGCGCCAGCCCCGGCAGGAAGCCCGTCACGTCGCGGAGGTGCCGGCCGGTGACGATCACCGTGGGATGCGCCGCGCTCAGGGCCTCCAGCAGCGCCGGCACCTCCGGGTGCGGCACGGCCTCGGCGGGGTCGTCGACCAGGGGCGCGAGGGTGCCGTCATAATCGAGCAGGAACAGCGGGGCGGAGACCAGGGGCGGAGCAGACACGGTGCGGTGGGGCGGAGGCGGAGGGAAGGGAGCTAGGCGGGCGCGGCCATGGCGGTGAGAAAGCCGTCCGCCCATCGGTGGACGTCGAGGCGGGCGGTGCGTTGCTTGAGGCGGTGCAGGCACTCCCGCTTCTCGTGCTCGTCCATCGTAAGGGCTTCGAGGAGGGCGTCGGCCACGGCGTCGCGGTCGTAGGGGTTGACGAGCAGCGCCTCGGGCAGGAGGAAGCCGGCGCCGGTGAGTTCGGAGAGCACGAGGACGCCGCGCTCGGTCGAGGCGATGAACTCCTGCGTCACCAGGTTCATGCCGTCGCGCAGCGGCGTGATCAGCGCCACGTCGGCCGCGCGGTAGAAGGCGCACAGCTCCTCCTGCGTGTACGTCCGGTAGCGGTACCGGACGGGCACCCAGGCGTCCCGCGCGAAGGCGCCGTTGATCCGCCCGACGGCCTCGTCCACGTCCCGCTTGAGCTGCTGGTACGAGTCCACCTCGGTGCGGCTGGGCGTGGCGATCTGGTAGAACGTGATGCGCCCGTGGTACTCCGGGTGCCGCTTCAGGAACTGCTCGAAGGCGAGGAGCCGGGCGAGGATGCCCTTCGTGTAGTCGAGCCGGTCCACGCCGACGACGAGGAAGTCGCTGGCGACCTCGCGGCGGAGGGCCTCGGCCTGCCGCTGCGTCTCCTCGCGGGCGGACATCTGCTCGAAGCGCGCCACGTCGATCCCGATCGGGTGGGCCTCGACGCGGATGCGGCGGCCCTGCCAGTGCACCACGCCGTCCTCGACCTCGGCCCCCAGCAGCACCTCGACGCACTCCAGGAAGTTCGCCACGTATTCGGCGACGTGGAACCCGATGAGGTCGCACCCGAGGAGCCCGTGGAGCAGCTCGCCCGCCCACGGCAGCACACGGAAGACCTCGACGGATGGCCAGGGGATATGCCAGAACAGCGCGATGGAGGCGTCCGGCAGCGCACGGCGCACGTGGTGCGGGGCCAGCATCAGGTGATAATCGTGGATCCAGACCGCGTCGCCCGGCTGGTATTCCTCGACGACGGCCTCGGCGAAGCGCCGGTTGACGGCCCGGTAGGCGTCCATGTAGTCCGGCCGGGGCGTCAGGTGCTCGATCATATAGTGCGAGACGGGCCACAGCACCCGGTTCGCCATGCCGTAGTAGTAGGCGTCGAACTCGCCGTCGCTGAGCGGGACGCGGCGGACGGCGAACGGGGTCTGGCCGTGGGTGTGCTCGTGCCGCTCCGGCAGGTCGGCGTCTTCGCGCATCGACACCCAGACGCCGCCGTGGGTCTCCAGCACGGGCAGCACGGCCGTGGCGAGGCCCCCCACCGAGGCCTCCCAGCCCGCGTCGGTCTTGCGCATCGGCGCCCGGTTGGCCACGACGATCAGGCGCGAGGCGGCGGCCGCCGCCTCGGGATGCCCATTGGGGTGCATGGTGCTCGGCGGTACGACGTTCTGCATGATCCTGCCGGGTGAAGGGCCGCCGGGGCAGCGGCGGCCCAGGAGTGTCTGAGGGGGCGCGGGCCGGCGCCGCGTGCGGGCGCCTCGGCGCTAACGGGCCGAGAGGTGTAGCACGTGGAGCCGGGTCTGGATACCCCATCCTCCCCCGCTCCGTTCGCTGCCCGCCCACTTCGTTTCAGGAAAGTTGGAAGCCCTTCCGGGGGCGGCCGATGGGGCAGAGGGTGTGCCGGAGAATCCGTAGGTTCCTACCCCACGCGACGCACAACCCCGCCCCCGACCCCGATGGCTCCCTCCGAACCCGAGATGCTGGCGCAGGTGCAGGCCCACCTCGCGGATGCCTTCGCCCGCCATCCGGCCTTCGAGGCCCGCCTGCACGCCTACTTCGCCGACTTCTGGCACAGCTACCGGGCCGTCTACCCCGAAGCCACGGCGCCGCACGTGCGGGCCCTCTTCGAGCTGCTGATCGACGCGCTCGACGCCCGCGACCCGCGCCTCGCCGCGCTCGACCAGGCGCGCGCCGCAGACCCGGCGTGGTTCCAGCGGCCCGAGATGGTCGGGATGATGTGCTACGTGGACCGCTTCGCGGGCGACCTCCCCGGCGTGCGCGCACGCATCCCGTACCTGCAGGAGCTGGGCGTGACCTACCTCCACCTGATGCCGCTCCTGCGCAGCCGCGAAGGGCCGAACGACGGCGGCTACGCCGTGGCAGACTACCGGCGCGTCGATCCTCGGCTCGGGACGATGGACGACCTCCGCGCCCTCGCCGCGCGCCTCCACGACGCCGGCATCCACCTCGTGGTGGACTTCGTGATGAACCACACGGCGCGTGAGCATGCCTGGGCGGAGGCCGCCCGCGCCGGCGATGCCGTCCACCAGGCCTTCTACTTCACCTTCCCGGACCGCCGCCTCCCCGACGCCTACGAACGCACCCTCCCCGAGGTCTTCCCGGACTTCGCGC
>JAWWAN010000211.1:0-6498 GCA_033721675.1 Rhodothermales bacterium
GTGCGGATCGAAGCCTGCCTCTAGAGCGCGGGGAGTAGTGCGCCGATGCCCCGGCAGCCACCGCCGCACCCCCCCCCGCTGCTGCCGACCGCCTGCTGGCGCGTCCGGCGGCGCGCATCGGTCATACGGCCTCGTGCCCAGCCTCTCGATCCCGTGCCTCAGATTCTCATCTACCGGCATCCTGACTGTGCCCGGTGCGCGCGCATCGCCCGCACCCACCGGGTGTTCGATTTCTTCGGGCGAGTCGAAGACACCACGGAGACTCCGCCGGGCGGCCCGTTGCGGATGGGCGAGATCGTCGTGCAAGACCGCTCCACGGGCCGGGTTGCGGAGGGGGCCGGCGCGTTCCGGCTGATCACCGAGGCGGTGCCGCTCTATGCCCCCGCGCGCCTGCTGTTGAGGCTGCCGTGGTTTCGCTCCTACATCGAGCGCGAGCTGAGCGGGTGTGCTGATGGCACCTGCGAGGTCCGCCCGCCGGAGAATACCCGGTGACCCCCTGAGCCCGCGGCGCGCTTCGGTGCGCTTGCCTCGTCCCGTCGTGCGGGCTCCCTGGCTTCGCCTCGCTGCGCTGCCCGGCGCGGCTCCGTGCTGCCGTTCGGCCCCCTTCCATCAGCAACACCAAGAACGCTATGGACGACGTCGCCCCGGCATATCGAGAAGCAGAGCGTCGGTTCTGGACGGCCCACGTAGGCGAAGCGCCCGGGGAGCACTACCTCACGCTGGCAACAGCCGGCCTCCGGGTGCGCGTGCTCGAACACGGGGCGGGGCCGGCCCTCCTCTTCCTGCACGGCGGCCCCAACGCGGCGTCCACGTGGGCCCCCCTCGTGGGGCATCTCTCGGGCTTTCGATGCCTCATGCCAGACCGGCCGGGCTGCGGGCTCAGTGAAGCGCCGGACCGCCCGCCGCGCAGGGTGCGCCCGTTCGTCGTGCAGGTCCTTCTCGATATACTCGACGCCCTGGACCTCGAGGAGGCCTGCATCGTGGCGAGTTCCTTCGGAAGCTACGCAGCGCTGGCCACCGCCGTGGAGCAGCCCGCACGGATAGCCCGCATGGTGCACTTCGGGTGCCCGGCACTCGTGCCCGGCTCCAGGACGCCCTTCCGCTTCGTATTGCAATCCCTGCCCGGTATGCGCGCGTTGCTGCTGAAACTCGAACCGCCCTCGGACGAGACCACGCGGAAGTCGTTCCTGCGCATAGGGCACGCGGCACTCCTCGACGAGGACGCCGCACCGGAGGGGTTCTTGCACTGGTACACGCAGCTGCTACGGCACACGCAGACGCGCGAAAATGACCTCGCCCTGTTCGGCCAGATCCGGCCACGGGATGCGTTGTCGCGCGAGGAGCTCCGCCGGCTCGAGATCCCGACGAGCTTTTTCTGGGGGGCGGCCGACTCCTTCGGGGGCGTCTCGGTAGCCCGGTCTCTCACGGAGTTGATTCCGGGGGCGTCGTTGGAGATGGTGGACCGGGGCGGGCACCTGCCCTGGATAGACGACCCGCGACGGGCGGCGCAGCAGGTGAGCACGGCAATGAAGACCTGACTAGCGCGATAAATAGAGTCTGCTCCAGATCCGGCTCGTTCTTGCAGGCACTTCCCGGCGACCGGCAATGAAAGGATACGGTATACCGTGCGTCCTCCTGTGCTGCGTGCTCGGGTGCGCCTCGTCCGGCCCGTCCGGCACGTACGTTCCCGGCCTGTCTACCATCACCCTCGATGAATACTACGACGTGACGGGATCGACGGCGGCGGCGCTACACCAGGAGATGCTTCGACGAGGGCCCCGGATCGACGGGCAGTCCTTCTACGGGGAGATGTACTGGACGCTTCGGTGGCGCTTTCGCTTTGCTTCCAGATCGGGACAATGTGAAATGGAGCAGGTCGAGGTCCCCCTGACGATCACGATCATGCTTCCCCGCTGGCACCGACCTGCCGATGTGGACGCTGCGCTGGCAGAGCAATGGGACGCGTTTCTCGCGTCGCTACGCCTTCATGAGGAGGGGCATCGGAGCCTCGCGATGGAGGCGGGGCGCGAGATCATCCGGGCCCTCCGGTCGATGCGGACGCTGTCTTGTTCTTCGATGGAGGCCGAGGCGAACAGGAAGGCGGGTGCGATCCTGGACAGATATCGCGAGCATAACCGGCAGTATGATCGCGATACCGGGCACGGCCGCCGCCAGGGCGCCGTCTGGCCGCCGCGCGAGAGAGGGTAGGCGCTGCGCGTTGCGCCCGAGCCCTGACCGCCGGGTCCACATTCCTCCCGGGAATGGATTGCTCCCGGCCTCGGTACTTCCGTTCTTGAGTAGAGATATGCTCGCCACAACGAGGAGGCCCTCGCGATGAGAACCCTTCGCCTCTTCCTGCCGATCCTGGCCCTGTGCGGCTTCCAGGACGCCCTCGCTCAGGGAACCGGGTGGACGTGGCAGAACCCGCTGCCCCAGGGCAACACCCTGCACGCGGTGCACTTCGCCGATGCGGCCAGCGGATGGGCCGTGGGAGACGCCGGGACGATCCTCCACACGGCCGATGGCGGGCAGACGTGGACCGTCCAGGACAGCAACACCGCGCGCACCCTCGCAGATGTGCACTTCACCGATGGGCAGGCCGGCTGGATCGTCGGCGACCGGGGCACCATCCTCCATACGGGGGACGGCGGGGCCACCTGGCGCGCGCAAGCCAGCGGCACCTCCTTCCGCTTCTATGACGTCGAGCCGCTCGACGCCCTGACCGCCTGGGTGGTGGGCGGCGAAGGCACGATCCTGCGGACAACCGACGGCGGCGTGACCTGGACCTCCCAACCCAGCGGCACCCCCAATGCCCTGCTCGGCATCGACTTCCTCGACGCCGAGACCGGCTGGATCAGCGGCGCGGGCGGCACCATCCTGCGGTTCACCGGCAACGCCACCGGTACGGCCGCCGAAGACGAGACGGATGCGCCGCCCGAGGCATTCGCGCTGGCGCAGAACTACCCCAACCCGTTCAACCCGTCGACGACCATTCGATTCACGGTTCCGGAGGCAGGCCGCGTGCGCTTGCAGGTCTTCGACGTGCTGGGGCGGCTCGTGGTCACGCTGGCGGACGGCCCGCACGCGGCGGGGCGCTACACCGTCACCTGGCAGGCCGGCGCAGCACCGAGCGGCGTCTACGTCTACCGCCTGCAAACCGCCACGCACACGGAGGAGAAGACGATGATCTTGCTACGGTGAGGGCCTGACCCTCGCTGAAGCCGGCCGCGCTTCATCCGGTGCGCGCCGCCGAGGGTCTCTACCTGCAGCCCGAGCCGGAACGACGGCTAAAATGAACGAGGGCTCCAACGCCATGACGACGACTACTTCGAATAGGACGGTTTCCAAGCTGCGCGTCTTCCTGAGCTATCGTACCGTCGAGGCGCGCTTCGCCGATGTCCTGAAAGAGCATTTGATCAAAGATTTTATCGGCTTGGTCGAGGTCTTTCTGGCGTCAGACACCACGAGCGTCCCCGCAGGGTCACACTGGCTGGAAGAGGTCGTCAAGGGTCTGCGGCAGGCCCAGCTCCACCTCATCATTTGCAGCCACTACTCGGTGTATCGCCCCTGGATCAATTACGAAGCGGGTGCTGCCCGGGTGCGCGGGATTCCCATCGTCCCGCTGTGCCACAGCGGCCTCAACCCCGATCAACTCCCGGTGCCGCTGAGTGAGAGCGAAAGTGGGGTGCTCACCGAGGCCACCACCATAGAGAAGTTGTACACGCGTATTGCGGAACTCATCGGCTCCGATATTCCGGACGTGGATTTCCAGAGGTATGCTGAGGAGTTCAAGATACTCGAAGCGGAACTGGAGGCCCTCGAACGGGAATGCGCCGGCGAGACGCGTGCGGATGGCGACTCCCCCGGCGGATCGGAGCCGGAGCTCATTCAGGATCCGCAGGTGCTGTGCGTTACGAGCAGGCAGTTTCGGGAGCTGGGCTTTGCGAATCAGCTTCAGATCGTGCTCGACGCGTTCCCGAAGAACATCCGGCACGACGTCGTCTTGAATTCCACAGATCTCAGCGCGATTCTCCTCGAGGAGCAGGTCGATATCGTCCATATCGCAGCGTTCGTCTGCCCGAGGGGAGGCGATCTCTACTTCAGCCCGGTCGAGCTTCCGCTCGGCAGGAGCTGCACGGACGATCCGGATATTCTGACTCCCGAAGCCCTGGTCACGCTGCTGAAGAAGTCCAGAACGCGCCTCGTGGTGTTGGGGGGCTCAGAATCCCTGGTTCTGGCCACCGAACTGCTGCCCGTCACCCATGTGATCGCAGCCCGCGACATGGTGAGCGCGAAGGCGATGGCCCGGTGGGTCGATACGTTTTATCGGACCCTGGCGGTCGACCCCCTGGACGTTGCCAGTGATATCGCCTCGCGCGTCAGCCAAGCGCCCATGAAGCTATACACCCAGCAGAGCGGGGCGCCGGTGCTCTTCGGCCTGGTCGAGGGGAAGACGCGGGCCGCGATGCCGTGAGCGGGGGCGAGGGGCTGCGTCACGCGGCCTGGAATGACTTCCGGGACGTGCTGTCTCCGGCGGAGTAGCCCATGCATGAAATGCACAGGTGGGCGCAGCCGGAAGCGATTGCGGAGCCAGAGAGGGCATCGATCTACGAAGAAGACGGGCGTCAATTTCGGGAGGGACTCCGGAGCGCGTCATGCTCGAAGGGTCGCGCATCGCTCCCCGAGATTTCGTACCTACCTGCTGGAGCCCCTTCTCGAAGCGAGATGTCTACCATGCCTGCGCACTTCAGCCTCTCGCCCGGCGCCCTCGAAACCACCACGCCGCCAAGCATTCTGAACGACGTGTTCGGCCCGACCATGATCGGGCCGTCCAGCTCGCATACGGGCGCCGCCTTTCGGATCGGGACGCTGTGCCGGGATCTGCTGGACGGCCGCGTCACCCGCCTCACGGCGCGCTACAACCGGGGGACCGCCCTCGCCAACACCCACCGGGGGCAGGGGACGGATCGGGGCCTCTACGGGGCGCTGCTCGGCTGGGCGATCACGGATCCCGCGATGCAGCGGTTCGAGGACGAGATCGCGCAGTGCCTCGCCGACGCCGGCATCGCGGTCACCGTCGAGTATCCCGACTTCGGGCCGACGCACGCCAGCTTCTACCACCTGACCGTCGCAAACGAGGCGGAGGAGCACCTCGTGGAGGCGATCTCGACCGGCGGCGGCATGTTCAAGATCCTCCGCATCGACGAGGCGCCGGTCCTGATCGAAGGGGATTACCACGAGCTGCTGGTCTTCTGCGAGGGCGACGCCGCGCTCGTCAAGGAGCAGCTCGAAGCGCGCCTCGACGCGGACTTCTTCGCCGTCTGCCGGTCGGAGCGGGCGGCCTTCGTCGAGGTCAAGTCGGCCCGGCCCTTCGATCCGCTCGTTCTGGAGGCCCTTCGGCAGCGGCCGGGCGTCCGCACCGTCAAGGTGCTCGCCCCCGTGCTGCCTACGCGCTCGGGGCGGGGCCGCGCGGTGCCCTTTCGCACCGCGAGCGAGATGCTGGCCTACGTCCGGGAGCGCGGAGAGGACCTGGCCCTCTGGGAGCTGGCGCTGCGGTATGAGAGCGCCCGGGGCGGAGCCGCCGAGGCCGACGTCTGGGAGCAGATGGCCCGCGTGGCCGGGCTCATGCGCCGGTCTATCGAGCAGGGGCTCGGCGGCACGGCGTACGCTGACCGCCTGTTGCCGGCCCAGGCGCCCCTGGCCGCGGCGGCCGTCGCACGCGGCGCCGTGCCCGACGACGCCGTGACGACCATGGTGCGCTACACCACCGCCATCATGGACACGAAGAGTGCGATGGGGGTGTTCGTAGCCGCGCCGACGGCCGGGTCCTGCGGCACGACGCCCGGCGCCCTCTTCGGGCTGGCGGATTTCCACGGGAAGTCCGACGAGCAGATCGTCCAGGCGTTGTTGGCGGCCGGCATGGTCGGTCTCTTCATCGCCCACGGGTCCACCTTCTCGGCGGAGCTCGCGGGCTGCATGGCCGAGACGGGCGCCAGCGGGGCCATGGCCGCGGCCGGCATGGTGACCCTCCTGGGCGGTACCCGCCACCAGGCGCTGACGGCCGCAGGCACCACCATCGAGACCGGGCTGGGCCTCATCTGCGACATGGTCGCCGACCGCGTGGAAGCCCCCTGCCTGGCCAAGAACATCGCGGGCGTCATGCGGGCCTACGGCGCCACGCTCACCGCGCTGATGGACTTCGCGATGGTCATCCCCATCGACGAGGCGATCCAGGCCATGGACCGCGTGGGCCGGCTGATGCCCGATAGCGTGTGTTGCACGGGCGGGGAAGGGCTGTGCGCGACCTGCACGGGGCGGCGGCTCCACCAGCAGATGGAGGCCCTCCCCCTGCGGCAGCGGCCGCCGGGGAGCCTCCTCCCCCAGACGCACGAGCGCAGCCCGGTGGCGACCCCATGATGGGGATCGAACGGGCCTCCCGTGGGCTATTCATCGGCCCGGCCTGCCCCGGGGTGATGGATCCCAGGGATGGGTTTTGTA
>JAWWAN010000212.1:0-6482 GCA_033721675.1 Rhodothermales bacterium
GGCCCGGGCACGTTCCTATCCCCCGTGAGCGGGTGTGAAAATTCCGGGGTCATCAGTGTCGTTCGGGGTACCCATCGATCCATGAGGTGACCAGCCTACACCGGTACGCTGCGTCAGCAAACCCCCACGTCTAGCGGACTGTCTCGGGTGGGGGGGGCGACGACGCGGTGATAACGGATTGGGCTCCATGGCCCCCCTGCCCTCGATGAGCAGGGTGGTGATAGCTCCGAGATATCAGGGCATTGCCTACGAGACGGTTCATGATCCGGCTCCGATAGCGATTCTTGATCACGGCATAGAGCGGCATGCTCTCCCACTCCATGGACAGCCGCTGGAAGTGCGCGGGCACCTCCTCGTCCATCATGCCCCAGCCGGTCCCGAAGGAGACGTCGACGCACCCTCCCTCCCGGACGCGGTCGAAGAACGCCCGGCTCACGCCGTGGTCGTTGAAGGGGAACGCGAAGGCGCCGTACTCGACGCCGAAGCGCTCCTTGACGAAGGCCGCGCTCTCGCGCGTCTGCCGCACCTGCTCGTCCAGCGGCAGGCGCCGGTAGAGCGGATGATCGAGGCTGTGGGCGCCGATGGCGAACCCGCTCTGCTTCAGGGCATGGACCTGCTCCGTGCTGAGGTACGGCCGCTGCTGCTTCAGGTAGCCGTCGAGGTCGACGCCGAGCACGCCCGCGGCCGCGTCGAGGGCGCTGCGGTGGTGATAATCCACGGCCTTGATGGCCCCGGGCAGATCCGCCGAGCGGATTCCGTTCTCGGAGAGGAGGGCGCGCAGCCGGTGCTGGGTGCCGCGCGAGAGCGAGCGGCCGCGCAGGGCGTCGACCAGGATGCTCGCCTTGTTGCGGAAGAACAGCGTGCGGTTGTCCAGGAAGGCGGGGCAGATGAAGAAGACGGCCGGAACCCCCTTCCGCCTGAGGATCGGCGCGGCGACGTCGTGGACCTCGCGGTAGCCGTCGTCGAAGGTCAGCAGCAGCGAGTTCGGGGGGACTTCCTGCCCCTCCCGTACGGCGCGCAGCAGGTCCTCCAGGCTGAGCGGTTCGTAATGCGTGAGGAAGAAATCGAGCTCCTGCTCGAACTCGCGCGCGTTACGGTACCAGTACAGGTGGCGGGCGTGCGGCAGCGCCTCGTCGCTCACCACATGATAGGCGGGAGCGATCAGCTGGAACGACGCCAGCCGCTGCAGAACGGGCAGGGGGAGGCGGGTGAGCATGGCCCGCATGCCGGATCCGATCAGTCGCTTAATCATCACGCCCGTGGGCTGGGGTGCGCCGCGCCGTCCGGGCGCGGGCAGCGGCTACATACACAGGGTACCGGGAGCAGAGCCTCATACGAACGCCATCTCGCCGTCGGGGTAGGCCAGCTCGATCCGGTCGAGCGCGGCCCGAATAGCGTGGTCCTCGGGACCGACGTGGCAGTACAGGGGGCGGGCCTCCCGCCGAGCGAACCGGCGCAGCAACCCTGACGCCGCGACCAGCGGCCCGGCGGCGTCGGGCAGGATGAGGCGTTCGGCGCGGAAGCCGGCCGCGTGCTGCAGAGCCAGCAGGCCGAGCGCGGGGAGGTCGGCATCCTCCTGGAACGCGAAGTCGATCACCCGCACCTCGCGCACGCCGTGGAAGACGCCCTGCATGAGCACCGCGTATCCGGCGGGCTCCGGCGCGCCTTCCGCGCTTATTTCCACGGCACGGTAGGCGAACTCCGGTTTGTAGTCGTCGAAGAAGAAGTCCGGCGTCCGTTGCCGCGCGTCGTCGGTCATCCAGGGATGATCGAGCATCCAGTTGATGAGGGCGGCGTCGCGGTAGAAGCGCACCGATGCGTCGTCGCGCTGGAGGCGCTCGAACAGGGCCGGATCGATGCGGGGGACGTCCCGGAAAGCGTAGCGGCGGGCCGCGCGGCGGTTCCGGGCGTGGAGCGTGCGGAAGAGGCGGCGGGCCCAGCGGCGGCGGGCGGCCTCCACGCGGCGGTCCAGCCCGGCGGGCGGCGTGCCGACGGTACCGATGAGCTTCCGCAGCAGCCGCCACGGTGCGCCGGGCCACGGCGTGCGCGTCAGGTCCACGGCGTAGAAGTGGTCGGGGCCGAGCGCCCGGAAGCCTTCGCTCTCCAGCACCACGCGCGCCGGCTCGGCCGGGCCGGGCGTGGCATACGTGTGGCCGAGGTCGAGCGCACGGGAGATCAGCAGCACGCCGGCCCCGGTGCTCCGGGCGCCGGGCTCCACGTAGAAGCTGGAGAAGAACCGGATCTTCTTGAGGCCGCCGCCGATCTTCAGGAGCCCCGGCATCACGCCCAGGAAACCGATGCAGCGGTCACCGCGCATCGCGACGAGCAGCACTTCGTCCTCCGCCGTCGCCACGGGGTTGTGGAGCCAGGCGCGCGCGCGGTGCACGGAGAGCGGCATCACGCTGCCGGGCGGGCGGCGGTGCACCTGCGCCTCGACGAACGCCTCCAGCTCGCCCAGGCGGACGACCTCGACGCGCAGCCCCGCCGGCGCCTCGGCGGGTGCGCTCGGGGGCGGCGCCTCCGGGGCCGGTGCGGAGACTGCCTCGCCGTGGCCTACGTGCGCGGCGAGCGCCTGCACCGTGGGGTACTTGAACAGGTCGGAGAGCGCCAGCGTGCAGCCGAGCGCGTCGTTCAGCCGGCGGTGGGCCACGACGGCGAGCAGCGAGTGACCGCCCAGCTCGAAGAAGTGGTCGTGCGCCCCGACGCGCTCGACGTCCAGCACGTCCTGCCAGATCCGGGCGATGGTCTGCTGGCGCGCATCGGCGGGCGCCACGAAGTCGGCGCGCGGGGACGGCGCGGCCTCGCGGGGGGCCGGAAGCCGCTTCCGGTCGATCTTCCGGTTGGGCGTCAGCGGGAGCGCCTCCATCGGGACGATGCTCGCCGGGACCATGTACTCGGGCAGCGTTGCCCGGAGCGCGTCGCGGAGCGCGGCGGCGTCGGGCGGCGGACCGGCGGGCACCACGTAGGCGGCCAGGCGAACGTCGCCCGGCGTGTCTTCGCGGGCCACCACGACGGCCTCGCGCACCGCCTCGTGCCGCAGGAGGAGCGCCTCGATCTCGCCCAGCTCGATCCGGTAGCCGCGCACCTTCACCTGGTGGTCGAGCCGGCCCAGGAATTCGAGGTTGCCGTCGGCCCGGTAGCGCGCCAGGTCGCCGGTGCGGTAGAGGCGGCGGCCCGTGCCGAGGGCGGCCTCCACGAATCGCTCGCGGGTCAGCTCGGGCCGGTTCAGGTAGCCGCGCGTCACGCCGTCGCCGCCGATGAACAGCTCGCCGGGCACGCCGACGGGCACCGGCTCCATGCGGGCATCGAGGACGTAGAGCTGCGTGTTGGCGATGGGGCGGCCGATGGGCACGGCGTCCTGCCGTCCGTTCAGCGTATAGGTCGAAGACCAGATGGTGGTCTCGGTGGGGCCGTACATGTTGAGCACCGTCCCGCGCACGGCCTCGCTCAGGCGGTCGGCCAGCGGCGCGGGGAAGGCCTCGCCGCCGACCATCATGCAGTCGAGCCGGCCCAGCGCGCGGAGCGTCTCGGGGTCGGCGGCGAACATGCTCGCCATCGAGGGCGTGCACTGCAGGTGGGTGACGCCGTGCCGGGCGATCAGCGCGGCCACGGACTCCTCCGGAAGCGCAGCCGCCTCGGGAAGCGCCGTTTCCTTCGGGCGCCCCGGCGCGGTGCTCGGCGCGCGGTTGCTCTGCTCCTTCACGGCCTTCAGCAGGGGCAGCTGCGCCAGCATGGCGTCCGCGTCCACGCCGAAGTCGATCAGGCAGGCGATCTCATCGACGCCGAGCGCGCGGAGGCGGTCCACGCGCTTCAGGCAGGTCTCCACGGTGCCGAAGAGGCCGCTCGTCTCGTAATACCGTTCGAAGGAGAAGTCCAGCACGGCGTCCAGCTCCTCGTCCGAGAGGTGCTGGACGCTGAAGCGCCCGTCCTCGCCGGTGGTCTGCTGGCGGAACGTGGGGAAGGACCAGGCGGCCTGCTTGATCAGGCCGATCGAGCTGCGGAGGTACGCCTTCATCGGTGCGCGCACCTGCTCGCGGACGCGGTCGTCGTCCTCGCCGACGCAGGTGTGGAGCATGAGGCTCACCGTGCCGGCATCGGGGTCGTGGCCGTGCTCGGCGCGCGCCGAACGGTAGACCGCGATCTTCTCGGCCAGCTCCTCCGGGGTCTGCCCGAGCAGGTGCGTGAGCACGTTGTAGCCCCGGGCGCCGGCCATGCGGAACGTCTCGGGGTTGCCGGCGGCCGTGATCCAGACGGGCAGCGCGGGCTGCACCGGGCGCGGCAGGGTGCGGACGTCCACCGCCTCGCCCTTGCCGTTGGGCAGCGAGACGGCTTCGCCCCGCCAGAGGGCCTGCACCGTCTCGATCTGCTCGAACATGATGGCCTTGCGATTCTGGAACGTCTCCGGCCGCAGCACGAAGTCGTTGGGCTGCCAGCCGGCGGCGAACGAGATGCCGACGCGCCCGCCCGAGAGGTTGTCCACGACGGCCCATTCCTCGGCGATGCGGATGGAGCTGTGCAGCGGCGAGACGCAGCTGCCCGCACGGATGCCGATGTGCCGGGTGACGGCGGCCAGCGCGGCGCCGGCGACGGCCGGGTTCGGGTAGAGCCCACCGAAGGCGTGGAAGTGCCGCTCCGGCGTCCAGACGGCGGAGAAGCCGTGTGCATCGCCGAACCGGGCGCCCTCCAGCAGCAGCCGGTATTTCTCGGCAGCGCCGTCGCCCCCTTCGTCGCTGGCGAAGTAGAAGAGGCTAAAGTCGATGTCTTTTTCTGCCGGACGGTGGCGCCCGTTCGTGGGCGGCACGGCCGGCGCCGCGCGCTCGGCCTCGGCATCGTAGAGCACCACCTTGAAGCCGCGCGCCAGCGTCCAGAGCAGCTCCAGCACCGAGATGTCGAACGAGAGGCTGGTGACGGCCAGCCAGACGCCGGGCGGCGCGTGCGGGATGCGGGCGTCCATGCCGGCGAAGAAGTTCAGCACGTTCCGGTGCTCCACCATCACCCCCTTGGGGCGGCCGGTCGAGCCCGAGGTGTAGATCACGTAGCTCAGGTGCTCCGGCCCGGCGCTGCACGGAGGCGCATCGGCGGGCTCCCGCGCGATCGCCGGCCACGCGGTATCGACGCAGACGACGACGGCGGCCTCCGGCGCCGGCAGCGTGGGCAGCAGCGCCTGGCGGGTCAGCAGCACCCCGATCTGCGCGTCCTCGATCATGTAGGCGATGCGCTCGGCGGGGAAGTCGGGATCGAGCGGGACGTAGGCGCCGCCGGCCTTGAGCGTCGCCAGCAGGCTCACCACCATGTCGATGGAGCGATCCATGTAGAGGCCCACCAGCCCGTCCGGGCCCACGCCGGCCTTCCGAAGATGCCACGCCAAGCGGTTGGCCCGCTCGTTCAGCGTCCGGTAGGTGAGTTCCTGCCCCCGGCAGACGAGCGCGACGGCCTCGGGCGTGGCCTCCGCCTGCTGCTCGATGAGGTGGTGGATGCAGCGGTCGCGCGGGAAGTCCGCCGCGGTGTCGTTCCAGCCGTGGAGGAGCGCGTGGCGCTCGTCGTCGGTCAGCAGCGAGACCGCCCCGAAGGCGACCGCGTCGTCCGCGGCGAGCTGTTCGGCGAAGCGCGTCCACTGCGCCTGCATCGCGGCGATGCGCTCGGGCCGGAGCACGGCCGGGTCGAAGATCCAGCAGCAGCGCGCCCCGGCCTCGTCCACCACGAACGTGAGCTCGGCGCCCGGGGCGGCCTCGTACGCGGCGAGGTCATCCACCACGGCCACCGCTACGTCGAACGCCGGGCCGGCTCCCGGCTCGTCGCTCGCGCCGGCGAGGGACGGGTACCGGTGGTAGACGTCGTGCAGGTATGTGCCGCGTTCCTTCAGCGTGTGCAGCCGCCCGGCCAGCATCGCCACGGCTTCGCGGGCGGGTGCCTCGGGATCGGCCTCTACGCGGTACGGGACCTCCGGTGCGAAGAACGGCTCCAGCCCCCGGATCTCCTCGCGGAGCGCGCTGTGGGTGAAGCCGACCGTGAGGTCTGGGCCGCAGAGCCGGGCGAGGTAGCCGCAGAAAGTGGCCGCCAGCACGTCGCCGGGGCCTGCCGCGCCGGCTTCGGCTCGGAGGACTTCCCAGCCGCCGGGCACGGAGGCGTCGAGGCGTTCGGTGCGTCCTGCAACGGTGCCATCCCGTGCGGCCTCCCGGTACGGGATCTCGACGGCCTCCCGGGCGCCGAGCCGCCGCACCCAGAAGCGCTCGTGGACGGCGTACTGGGCGTCCAGCCGGGACAGCCGCTCCGCTGCCTCGGGGTCCAGCGCGGGCAGGCGATGGCCCGGCTCCAGACTGTATTCACCGGCCAGGTCGCGGAGGGACACGGGCTGCGCGCCGAGCGTAGCGAAGCCGGAGAGCGCGACGTCCTGCGTGGCGGTGGCGACGACGAGCTCCCCGTCCTCGAGGGCCGTCACCGTGCCGGGGTCTGCGCCCGAGGCGGTGGGCCGCACGCGCACC
>JAWWAN010000213.1:0-6461 GCA_033721675.1 Rhodothermales bacterium
AGTCGTCGCCGTAGCCCTGGTAGCCGCCGTAGTAGTAGGGGTCGTAGTCGTAGTAGGCGCCGCTGAAGGACGCCTCCCCGTAGTCGAGCAGCCAGCCGGCGTCGTGCGGGAGCAGCGAGACCGGGACGAAGCCGTTGAAGTCATACGGATCGAAGAGGCGGCTGTAGCTGGTCGGGACGACCCGGCCCCGCCGGAGGTCGAGCACGCCCGCGCGGAGGTCGTGCCCGGAGCGGTAGCGGTCCAGCACGTAGCCGTCGTAGGCGCGCGTCGAGATCATCTCGAACCCGGCCCGGGGATCCCCGACGATGGAGACGTCGCGGTCGAACTCGACGTAGCCGTCGCGGTGGACGGTGGCGCGGATGCGGCTGAGGCGGTCCGGGATGCGATCCACCTCCCCGAGGTACCGCCCGTCGGCGTAGAGCTCGACGCGCTCGATGAAGATATCGACCTCGGCATACTCGCGCGTGGCGTGGCGCAGCTCGTGGTAGTAGAACGTGCGCACGTCGATCTCGGAGCGCCGGTGCTGGCGGCGGCCCCACCCGGCATCGACGTAGACCACCTGGCGATAGCGGTAGCGCGGGCGCCAATGGTGGCGGTACCGATGCTCCCAGGGCCAGTGCACGTCCACGTGGATGATGGGGCGCCGAAAGACGGGGACGTAGTGGTGGTGATGCACCACGCGCTTGTGATACCGCCACTTCTTGCGATGGTACCGGCCGCCGTAGTTGAAGTAGTCGTGCCAGCGCTCCCGGTGCAGGTAGCGGAGGCCCCGGTCCTCGTGGTAGACGTGCCGGTTGCCCACGTCGCGGTGCCGGGCCCGGCGCGGCGTACCCCGTGAGACGCGCGTGGCGTCCCGGCGCGCCGTAGTGCGGGTGCGTGCAGCGGGGCGCTCGCGCTCTACCGTGCGGCGGTCGCCCCGGCCCCGGTTGTTTCCATCGCGGACGGCGCCGCTCCGGCTGCGTTCCGTGCTGCGCGCCCGCGTGGGGGTGCGGCTCCGGTCGGGGTCGGCATTGCGCGTCGCCGAGCGGGTGCGGCTCCGCTCGGGGTTCGTGCCGCGCGTGGTGGAGCGGTCCCGGCTGGCGCCGCGCTGCGGGGTGGTGGCGCGGGAGCGCCCGGTGCGGCGGTTCGCGTCGTCGGTGCTGCGCGTGGAGGAGCGGCGTCGCGTGGGCGGCGTCGCGTCCTGACCCCGGCTCGGCTGCGTGCGCGCGGGCTGGCGCGTCGTGCTGCGCGAGCGGGAGGGGGGCTGCTCCGCGCGGCCCCGGCTCTGCTCCGTGCGGCTGCGGCTTTGGCCCGTGCGGCCCCGGCTCGTTTCTGTACGGCTCCGCTCCTGCGTGCGGCCCCGGCTCGTTTCCGTACGGCTGCGCTCCTGCGTGCGGCCTCGGCTCGTTTCCGTACGGCTCCGGCGGCTGGTGCCGGTCTGGGGCGTCGGCTGCTTCTTCGGCGGGGCCGAGCGCGTGCGGGTTCGGGGCGTCTCGGTCGAGCGGCGCGTCTTGTTCGGCGTTTCGGTCCGGCGGCTCGAACGCTCCCGGGTCGTGCGCGAGGTGCTCCGCGTCGTCGAGCGTTTCTTGCGGTCCACCCGCTCTTTCTTGGTCGAGGAGCGGCCCTCGCGGCTGCGCGACTGCGCCGTCGCGTCCGGCACGGCCGCCAGAAGGAGCAGGGCGAGCAGGACGAACGCGAGCCCCTGCCCGGCGCGGATTCGTGACGGTCTACACATGATAACCCTCCGGTAAGATGGATACTCCGCGCACCGCTGCCAGCGCGCATCCGAGAGACCGACAAAGACGTGCCAGATTCGCGAAGATTCCGTCAAGACGCCGTCAGGGGTCTCCAGGCCGGCCCGCGAGGGAGGAGGCGGAGCGCTACTGTCCACAATCCCCGACAGGCAGGCGGCTACAGGAGACACCGGGCAGCGGCGTGCGGCCCCGGGCGCGGCACGGCTGCGGCCGCCGGGCCGGCGCCAAGAAACATGCCGCCGTCTTCAGGGGGCCACGCCCCAGACCATGGTGCTGCCGGCATGGGCCGTGAGCGCCACCAGCACGCCGGCCGCGAGTGCCAGGACGGCCACCACGAGGCGTGCCCACAGCGGGTCCGGCGGGTCGCGTTCGAGCGTGGTGCGCCGTTCCAGCCATACCGAGAGCCCCGCAAGCGTCACCAGCCCGAGGGCCGCCACGATGAGCGTGTAGAGCGCCAGGTCTTCGTGCAACCCCACCAGCTCCTCCACGATGGGCGTCCCCTCCATGCCTTCGTAGAGGTCGTCGCCCGTCCAGTAGGCCGCGAGGCCGCCCGCCATGCCGAGGCCCGTCAGCAGCAGCGTGCAGCGGCGCCAGAAGGCCGCGCCGCGCACGGCCCATACCGTGGCGGTGCCGGCAGCCGTGAGGAGCAGGACGAGGGGGAAGTGGACGGCCAGCGGGTGGAGGTACGGGATCTCGTACTGAAAGAGACTTTCCATGAACTGAACGACGCGTGCACGGCGCCGGGAGGGCGCGGCACCCGCGATGGATGATCGGTGAGGGGATGGCGGAGAGGGGCGGGGAGGGACCGCAGGGGGCCGGAAGGCAGGGCGCCCGGCGCGCGGTGGGCGGCGCGGCCCAGGCGAGGATATGCACGCGCGGCCTGCAACCACGTTCCGGCTCGCGCGTAGCCGCCTTCGCCCCGCCGCCTCCACCTCTTGCTCTGCTCCGATGCGTTTCTTCACGACCCTGCTGGCCAGCCTCGCCGGCACCCTGCTGGCCTTCGCGCTCGCCTTCTTCTTCGGCTTCCTCTTCCTCCTGGCCCTGGCCGCCTCGGCAGACACGACGCCGTCCGTGCGCAGCGGGTCGGTGCTCGTCGTCGAACTCTCCGGGGCGATCCCGGAGCAGGTCTCGGGCGATCCGTTCGCCCAGGCGATCGGGGGGGAGCCGGCCTACGACCTCTACGGCCTCACGCGCGCCTTCGAGAAGGCCGCCGCAGACAGCCGCATCGAGGGCGTCTGGCTCAAGCTGCGCGGGGTGACGGCCCCGTGGGCCACGCTCCAGGAAATCCGCCACGCGCTCGGCGGCGTCCGCGAGGCCGGCAAGCTCGTCGTCGCCAGCAGCGACGACTTCCCAATGCGCGAGGTCGAGTACTTCGTCGCCACCGCCGCAGACAGCGTCTTCGCCGCGCCGGAGTCGTTCTTCGAGTTCAACGGCTTCTACCTCGAAGTGCTCTTCTACAACCAGCTGCTGGAGAAGCTGGACGTCGAGGCGCAGATCGTCCGCGCCGGCACCTTCAAGAGCGCGGTGGAGCCGTTCTTCCGGGACGACCTCTCGCCGGAGAACGAGGAGCAGCTCGCGGCGCTGCTGGCGTCGCAGAACGCGGTCTTCCTGGAGGCCGTCGGCACGCGGCGCGGCATCACGCCGGAGGCGGTGCGCCGCTTCCTCGACGACGAAGCCCTCATCACCTCGGACGCCGCCTACGCCGCCGGACTGCTCGACGGGCTGCGCTTCGAGGACGAGGTCGAGGCGCTCTTCAAAAGCCACCTCGGCCTGGATCCGGACGACGATCTCCGCACCGTCTCCGCCCGGTCCTACGTGCGCGTGCCGGACCGCGAGGCGGGGCTTGAGGTCGGCAGCGAGGAGATCGCCGTGGTCTATGCCGCCGGCACCATCATGCCCGGCGAGAGCCTGTCTGGCGTGGTCGGCTCGGAGACGTTCAACGCGGCCATGGAAGACGCCCGCGAGGACGACGACGTGCGCGCCGTCGTCCTGCGGATCAACTCGCCCGGTGGCTCGGCCTCGGCCTCGGAAGCCATGTGGCGCGAGATCGCGCTGACGAGCGAGGCGAAGCCCGTCATCGTCTCGATGGGGGACTATGCCGCCTCGGGCGGCTACTGGATCGCCACCGCCGCCGACCACCTCCTCGCCGACCCGACGACGATCACCGGGTCCATCGGCGTCTTCAGCCTCTTCTTCGACCTCGGCGAGTTCTTCTCCGGCACGCTCGGCATCACGCACGACAACGTCCGCACCGGCCCGTACGCGGATATGTTCTCGGGCCTGCGCTCGCTCTCCGAGCCCGAACGCGCCCTGCTCCAGCGCTCGACGGACGAGACCTACGCGCGCTTCCTCGCCAAGGTGGCCAAGAGCCGGGGCCTGAGCGTCGCCGCCGTGGACTCGGTCGGGCAGGGCCGCGTCTGGACCGGCCAGCAGGCGCTCGACCTCGGCCTCATCGACGGGCTGGGCACGCTCCACGACGCCGTGGCCTTCGCCGCCGCCGAGGCGGGCCTGGAGGAAGGCGACTACCGCGTCCGCACGCTGCCCGTCCCGAAGACGTTCCTCGACGAGCTGAACGACGCGCTGGCGGTGCAGGCCGCCGCCGTCTGGCAGCGCGCCGCCCTGACGTCCACCGAGCAGGCGCTCCTGCGCCACGCCCGCACCCTCGACGACCTCCTGCGGATGCAGGGCACCGTCCAGGCGCGCCTCCCGATGCAGTGGCGGGTGCGGTAGGCGGGGAGGTACGGACTCGATCGGGCCGTGCCCTCGCGGACGGAAGGGGGTAACTTTTTAGCACCCTGCCCGTCGAAGCGAGGCGCTCGTGCCACCTACCCGCTCCGTGCCATGACCCCGCGTCTCCTGTTGCTCTTCGCCCTCCTGGCCGCGGCCTGTGCCGTCGAAGAAGCGCCGCCTGCGGAAGATCCGGCGGCGGACGAGGCGGCCATCCGCGCTCTCATCGACCGCACCGCCGCGCTGAACAACGCCGCCGACACCACGGGCTGGGTCGCGCTCTTCGAGGACGGGGCGGTCTACATGCCGCCCGGAAGCCCCTCCGTGACCACCCGCGCCGGCCTCGAAGAAGCCGCCGCCGCCGGCTTCGGCAGCTACGCGACGGACATCCGCATCGTGCCGGACGAGGTCGTCGTCGCCGGAGACTGGGCCTTCGCGCGCAGCCACGTCACGGGCACCGCGACGCCGCGCGCCGGCGGCGACGCCGTCCCCGTCGACGTCAAGCAACTCGTGATCTACCACCGCCAGGCAGACGGCGCGTGGAAGATCGCCCGGCTCATCACCAACAGCAACGGGTAGCGGGCCGGGCGTGGATCGGCTAGGGCGTCACCGTCTGGAGCTGCACCAGCACGTCGCCGGTCATCTCCTCGGGGATAGACTCGCCGAGGAGGGCGAGGATCGTCGGGGCGATGTCGCCGAGCTTGCCGTCCTGGATCGGCCCGTCGAAGCCGTCTTTGATGATGAGGTGGGGGACGAGCGCGGTGGTGTGGGCCGTGTGCGGGCTGCCGTCCGGGTTCTTCATCTTGTCGGCATTCCCGTGGTCGGCGATGACGTTGACCGAGTAGCCGTGCGCGAGGGCGGCCTCCACCACCTGCTTCGCTGCGGCATCCACCGCCTCGATGGCCTTCACCGCCGCGTCGAAGTCGCCTGTGTGGCCCACCATGTCCGGGTTGGCGAAGTTGAGGCAGACGAAGTGGTACGTCTCCTCGGCGAGCGCATTCGCGCACTGCGCGGCCACCTCGGGCGCGCTCATCTCGGGCTGGAGGTCGTAGGTGGCCACCTGGGGCGAGGGCACCAGGATCCGGTCTTCTCCCTCGAAGGGATCCTCGCGGCCGCCGCTGAAGAAGTAGGTCACGTGCGGGTATTTCTCGGTCTCCGCGATGCGGAGCTGCCGCCCGCCGCGCTCGGCGATGACGGCGCCGAGCGTCTCTTCCAGGTTGACTTTCTCGAAGGCGACGGGCGCGTCGAAGTCGTCGTCGTAGGGGGAGAGGGTGACGTAAAAGAGGTCGGGCCGTGCGCTCCGCTCGAAGCCGTCGAAGTCGTCCACGGTGAGGGCGCGCGTGAGCTGGCGGGCGCGGTCGGCGCGGAAGTTGAAGAAGACCACGGCGTCGCCGTCGTCGAGGCGCGTATTCGTGCCGTCGCCGTAGTCGATGCGGCGGGGCTCGACGAACTCGTCGGTCGTGCCCTCGTCGTAGCTGGCGCGGAGGGCCTCGGCCGGCTCGTCGAAGACGGCGCCCTCGCCCCGGGTGAGCAGGTCGTAGGCTTTCTTCGTGCGCGGCCAGCGGTGGTCCCGGTCCATCGCGAAGTAGCGCCCGACGATGGAGACGATGCGCCCGGCGCCGATCGCCTCGGCCTTCTCCCGGAAGTCCTCGGCGTAGCCGGCGCCGCCCTGCGGGTCGGTGTCGCGGCCGTCGGTGAAGGCGTGGACGCAGACCTGCTCGCGGCTCAGCCCCGCGCGAGCGGCCAGCTCCAGGAGGGCGTAGAGGTGGCGGAGGTGGCTGTGGACGCCGCCGTCGGAGAAGAGCCCGAGCAGGTGCAGCTTCGTCCCGTGCTCCTTCGCGTGGCGCGCGGCGGCCCGCAGCGCGTCGTTCTCGAAGAAGCTGCCGTCCTCGATGGCGAGGTCGATGCGGGTGATCTCCTGGTAGACCACGCGCCCGGCGCCCAGGTTCATGTGGCCGACTTCGGAGTTGCCCATCTGGCCTTCCGGCAGCCCGACGGCCC
>JAWWAN010000214.1:0-6453 GCA_033721675.1 Rhodothermales bacterium
CTCTTCCGATCTGGTCTCGGCGGTGGATTTTCAGGCTGTGTACGCCCGCCGCGCCTGCTTCTTCACAAGTGGGTAACGCTGCCGTGGAACAGGCCGGCCGCCCAACATCGTTGGAGGGGCCGCGCGTAGTGCCGGTATAGCCGGGCCGGTGTATGCTCTTCCCCTCCGTGTGGCCCGGCGCGTATGATTCCGGTATCCCCTCTCGATGGTACTACGCCGAGTCCGGGCCGCCCTGCGCCCTCCCTCCCGCCTTCAGCGTCCTTGCTTCCGACCGATGAGCCTCCGCTACTGCACCGCTGCCCTCGTCCTCCTTTTGATCGCCCTGCCGGCCCCGCAGCCCGCCGGCGCCCAGGTGACGGGCATCAACTACACGGTCTCGCCCATCGGCGGCCGCGTCTACTGGGATGACCAGGCCGCCCTCTCGGACGGATGGCTCTACGGCGGCGAACTCGGCCTCGGCTTCGGCGAGTTCTTCGAGCTGGGCGGCATCTACCTGTTCGGCAACGGCTTCGAGACGGACTTCTCGGAGCTCTCCGGGGACGACCCCGCCGTGCTGGCCGCGCTGGCTGCCCTCGACCCCCGCGACGTCAACCTCCGGCGCTACGGCGGCAAGCTGCGCGTCAACCTCGGGCGCGGGAACCTCGTGCCCTTCGTCACGCTCGGCACCGGCGTCCTCCGGTTCGACCCGGACGACCTCTCGGCCAGCGAGAACATCTACGCGAACGGCGGCGCGGGCCTCACCTTCAGCCTCGCCGACCGCTACACGCTCTCCGTCGCCGCCGAGAACCTGGTCTACCGCTACAACGCCGGCCGCACCTTCTTCAGCGCCGACGAGCTGGCGGGCATCGGGCTGACGCCGGACAACTTCAACCAGCAGACCGTCTACAACCCGGCCCTCTCGGCCTCGGCCAAGTTCTACCTGGGCGGGCGCGGCGAAGGCGAGCTGACCGAGGTGGACCGCGCCCTGCTGCGCCAGCTCCGGGGCGGCGGCTTCCGCCTCGCGGTGGAGCCGTTCTACGGGCAGATCAACTTCAACGACGACCTCGACTTCCCCGAGACGCAGGCCGTGGCCGGCGTCAACGCGGGCGTAGACCTGGGGCCGTACGTCGGCGTGCGCGGCTTCTACTGGCGCGCCCTCGAACAGGAAGCCGCCTTCGACGACGGCATCCAGACCGACTTCACCGAGCTCGAATTCTACGGCGGCGAGCTGGACCTGCGCTTCCAGGGCGACCTCGTGCGCGGCCTGACGCCCTACGTGATCGTCGGTGGCGGCTACGCGGACGTGGGCGACGGCTACCGCGACTTCAGCGGGGTCCGCCCGGAGAGCCGCTACTTCGCCATCGGCGGCGGCGGCGTGGAGCTGCCCATCACCCGCTCGGTGAAGCTGCAGGCGGGCCTCCGGGGGCTCTTCATGAGCAACCAGGACATCGAGGACGTGGCCGAGCCCAGCAACGTCTTCTCCAGCCTGATGTATACGGGCGGCATCAACTTCAACATCGGCAGCGGCGGCGGCAGCCTGGGCGGCGCCGTGGCGGAGGAGGCCGAGCGAGGCCGGAGCGCCGAGCGCGCCCGCGCAGAGGCCATGGCGGCCGAGCTGGCGATGCTGCGCGCGCGCATCGACTCGCTCGAAACCGCCCGCCGCTTCGACCCGCCGCGCTACCGCCCGCCGAACGAGGCCGCCGTCGGCCCCGCCTGGCGCGAGGTCGTCGTGGCGGACGGAGACACCGTGCTGGTCGAGTCCGAGCGCGCCTTCGCCGGGCGTACGCTGACGATCCCCGTGCCGGAGGAGGGCGCCATCTACATCCGCTTCGGCAATGCGCAAGGGCCGGAGCCGGTCTTCGGGCAGCCGATGATGATGCCGGGCATGCAGACGCCCGTCTACCTCCGCGCCCCGGCCGACTCGGCCCTGGCGGATTCCCTCGGTGCGGTGCTCACGGCCGAGCAGATCCGGCAGATGGTGGCCGAGGCCGTGGCCGAGCAGCAGCCCGACCCCGGCCTGACGGCCGAGGAGTTCGAGCGGAGCCTGCGCCGGATGGAGCAGCGCCTCGAACAGCGCATCGCCGAGACCCAGCGCCCGCGCCGCGAGGCGGGCCCCACCGACGTGACCGTCGTGCAGGAGGGCGACCGCATCGTCGATGAGGAGGCCGACCGTGAGCCGTCGACGCTCGTCGAGACGTTCAACCAGCGCGAGCTGGTGGCGGTGCAGCCGCTCATCGGGCTGCGCCTGGGGGAGGGGCCGGAGCAGTTCCTCATCGGCGCCCGGGCGGATTACCGCTTCCCCGGCCGCCAGTCTCGCCTCGCGCCCGAGCTGGCGCTGGCCTTCGGAGACAAGGTGGCGCTGAGCGCCCTCGCCAACGTCCTCTATCCCTTCGGCGGCGGGTACCTGGATACCGTCCAGCCCTATGCCGGGGCCGGCGTCGGGTTCGTTTCGGATAGCGGCCTCTCCGGGCTGGACCTCACGCTCAACCTGCTCGTCGGCGCCGAATACACGTTCTCGAACGGGCTGACCTTCTTCGGCGAATACTCGACGCTCGACTTCTTCGATTTCAACCGCATCCTCGTCGGCTACCGCTGGAACTTCTAGGCGGCTGCCTCTCCAGCAGGGAACGGCAAAGGAGGAGGGATCGGTCTCGTGCTCGGGCGAAGACCGATCCCTCCTCCTTCGCGTTCGTGGTTCGCCACCTGAGATTCAGAACACCTGGTTCCACACCCACCAGAGGGTGCGGGCGCCGAGGCCGGCACAGACGAGCGTGACGAGGGCGCCGGCGGCGAGGTACCAGCGAGGGAGGGTCACGGCGCGCTGCCGCGCCCCCAGGTAGAGCACGAAGGCCGCGATGAAGGGCAACAGGAGCCCGTTCGCGGCCTGCGCCGCCACGATGACCGACAGGGGCGAGAGGTCCGTCATCCCGAAGACGAGGCCCGTCAGGACCACCGTGCCCCAGACGGCGCGGTAGCGGCGGTCGCGCGGGTCGTCCGGCCAGCCGAAGAGCTCGCGGATGCCGGCGGCGGCAGCCAGCGGGGCCGTCACGGCCGAGGTGACGCCGGCGGCGAGCAGGCCGAGGCCGAAGAAGAACCGGGCGGCACTCCCCGCCACGGGTTCGAGCAGGGCCGCCAGCGCCGCCACCGAGCCGACGTCGGCGCCCTGCAACGTGGCGCCCGCCCACAGGATGGCGAGCGAGATGAGGCCGCCGAGCGGGAGGAACAGCGCCATCCCGCGCAGCTCGCGGCGCCAGGCGCGCTGCGGCGGGTCGCCCTGCCAGTAGCGGCGCGCGGCGGCCGCGTGCAGGAAGAGGTTGTAGGTGACGATGGTGGTGCCGATGAGGGCCACCACCGTCAGCAGGCCCTCCGGCGGCAGCGACGGCGTGACCAGCCCGGCCAGCGCCGCGCTCCAGTCTACGGGCGCCACGAAGAGCGTGGCGAGGAAGAGCACGCTCATGAGCGCCACCAGCCCGGCCAGCGCCTGCACGATGGCGCGCAGATCGAGCAGGAGCACGAGCGCCGCGACGGCCGCGATGCCGCCTACCACCCACCGGAGCATGCCCTCGCCCAGGCCAAGCACGGCTACGAGGCCGGCCGCCGCCCCCACGAGGTTACCCGCCTCGAAGGCGGCGCAGCCCGCCCACAGCCCGAGCACCACGAGGCCGAAGAGCAGGGCGCGCTGCGCGGGCCGGGCGGCGGCCTCGCGCATCGCCTCGCCGAGCCCCTTGCCCGCCAGAATCCCCGTGCCGGCCGTGAAGGATTGCAGCACGAACGCCGCCGCCGTGGCGAAGAGCAGCACCCACGCCAGCTCGTAGCCGAAGCCGACGCCCGCCGTCGCACACGTCAGGACGGTGCCCGGCCCGACGAAGGCGGCGACGACGAGCGACGAGGTGCCGAGGCGCATCGGCTCAGCCGATCTCCCAGGTATCTCCGCTGCGGAGGAGCTTCGCCAGGTCGCCCCGGCCCCGCTTCTCGGTGATGCCCTCGACCTGCGTGTGCAGCAGCGCCTCGTAGGTGGGCCGCTCCTGCCGGAAGAAGACGCCGAACGGCTGCGGCATGTCGTCCTCCCAGAAGACGCGGCTCAGCAGCCCCGCCAGCTCGCGGCTCGTCTCGTCGTAGACCAGGCAGTCGTCTTTGGACCAGTCCCCGCCTTCCAGGTCGATCACCCGCAGGTGCCAGCCGTCGAGGCGGATGCCTTTGGTGCCGCCGGCGAAGACGAGGGGCTGCTCGTGTTCGAGGAAGAGCGCGCGGCCCGGCTTGGTGTCTTTCTCGGTGTACTGGAAGAAGGCGCCGTCGTTGAAGATGTTGCAGTTCTGGTAGATCTCGACGAAGCCCGTGCCGCCGTGGGCGTGGGCGCGGCGCAGGATCTCGGCCATGTGCTTCGGATCCCGGTCCATCGTCCGGGCGACGAACGAGCCGTGCGCCCCGAGGGCGAGCGAGACGGGGTTGAACGGATAGTCGAGCGAGCCGTAGGGCGTGCTCTTGGTGATCTTGCCCTGCTCGCTCGTGGGGCTGTACTGCCCCTTCGTGAGGCCGTAGATCTGGTTGTTGAAGAGCAGGATCTGGACGTCGAGGTTGCGGCGCAGCAGGTGGATGAGGTGGTTGCCGCCGATGGAGAGCGCGTCGCCGTCGCCGGTGATGATCCACACGTCCAGCTCGGGGCGGCTGGCCTTGAGGCCGGTGGCGAGCGTCGGGGCGCGCCCGTGGATGGAGTGGACGCCGTACGTGTTCATGTAATACGGAAAGCGGCTGGAGCAGCCGATGCCGGAGATGAACACCACGTCTTCCTTCTTCTCGACGAGGTCGGGCAGCAGGCGCTGGACGGTGGCGAGGATCGCGTAGTCGCCGCAGCCGGGGCACCAGCGCACGTCCTGGTCGCTGGAGAAGTCCTTGCGGGTGAGGGCGGCCGGGGCGCCGTCGCCGCCGGAGGGGAGGCCGCCGGGGGGCATCACGGGGCGCGCCGTGCCGGAAGCCGCGCCGGGGGGCTGGCCGGGCTGGCGCTTGCCGGCGGGTTGCGGCGGCATCGCGGGCTTGCTGCTCGCCGGCGTCATGCCGGGCGGAAGGGCCGGTTTCTTCGCCGTAGATTGCATGCCGGGCGGGAGGGTCGGCTTCTTGGCTTTCTTCGGCGCCATGCCGGGCGGGAGGGCCGGCTTCTTACCCTTCGGGGCGTCGGGGCGGTCGGGCTTCTTGGAGTCGTCGGCCATGATGTTCTCTGGCGAGGGCGTGGGAGCGCAGGGCACGGCGCCCATACGGAGGGCGAGGTCAGGCGTCGGCGAGGAGGGCGTCGATGCGGTCGGTGATCTCGCCGGCCTTGAAGGGCTGGCCCTGAATCTTGTTGAGGGGGATGAACGGCAGCAGGTAGCGGTCGCGCAGCAACCGCACGAGCTGGCCGTTGTTGAGCTCGGGCACGAGCAGGTGGCGGAACCGCCCGAAGCGGTCGCCCAGGTCGGCAGGGAGCGGGTTCAGGTGGCGCAGGTGGAGGGCGCCCACGCGCTGGCCGCGCGCCCGCGCCCGGTCCACCGCCGTGCGGATCGAGCCGCGCGTGGAGCCCCATCCGATGACGAGGACGTCGCCCTCGGCGTCGCCGTAGACCTCGGTGGGCGGCAGCGTGCGCGTGATGCGCTCCACCTTGGCCGCGCGCAGCTCGGTCATGCGCTGGTGGTTGGCCGGGTCGTAGCTGACGTTGCCCGTCTCGTCCTGCTTCTCCAGGCCGCCCAGCCGGTGTTCGAGGCCGGGCGTGCCGGGCGTCGCCCAGGGGCGGGCGAGCGTCTCGTCGTCGCGGACGTAGGGCAGGAAGACGTCCTCGCCGTCCACGGTCCGGTTCGTCTCGGTGGCGAAGGCGACGTCGAAGGGCGGCAGGTCCGCCACGTCGGGCAGCTTCCACGGCTCGGAGCCGTTGCCCAGGTAGCCGTCGGCCAGCAGGATCACCGGCGTCATGTAGCGGACGGCGAGGCGGCAGGCCTCGTAGGCGGCGAAGAAGCAGTCGCCCGGCGTCGAGGCGGAGACGATCGGCAGCGGCGCCTCGCCGTTGCGGCCGTACATGGCCTGGAGCAGGTCGCTCTGCTCGGTCTTCGTGGGCAGGCCCGTCGAGGGGCCGCCGCGCTGCATGTTGATGACCACGAGCGGCAGCTCCATCATCAGCGCTAGCCCCACCGCCTCAGCCTTGAGCGCCAGCCCCGGCCCGCTCGTGGCGCACACGCCGAGCGCCCCGCCGAAGCTCGCCCCGATGGCGGCCCCGACGGCGGCGATCTCGTCCTCGGCCTGGAACGTCATCACGCCGAAGTTCTTGTGGCGGCTCAGCTCGTGCAGCAGCTCGGAGGCCGGGGTGATGGGGTAGGAGCCGTAGAAGAGGGGCAGGCCGCTCTCGTGGGCGGCGGCCACCAGCCCGAGCGCGATGGCCTCGGCGCCCCGGATGGCGCGGTACGTGCCGGGCTCCAGCGTCGCCGGGCGCACCTCGTAGCGGACGATGAAGTC
>JAWWAN010000215.1:0-6436 GCA_033721675.1 Rhodothermales bacterium
CGCCCTCGGGTGGGACACGAAGAGCGACCTATACCTGCGTGAGGCCATCCTCGAAGACGCCCTCCCGCCCATCGAGCGGCTCGGCGGCTTCTACGCCTACCGGGGCGGCCAGGGCGTGTGGGACTATGTGGCCGAGCAGTACGGCCGCGAGAAGATCGGCGAGGTGCTGCTCCGCCTCCGCACCACGCGATCCGTCGAGGCCAGCTTCAAGCGCGCCACCGGGCTGGGCCTGGACGACCTCTCCGAGCGCTGGCACCGCGCCCTCAAGGAGATCCACTTCCCCGAGATCGCCGCGCGCGAGCCGCTGGACGAGGTGGCCCGCCCCATCCTCACCCGCGAGAATGCCGGCTTCTACAACACCAGCCCCGCGCTCTCGCCTCTGGGAGACAAGGTAGCCTTCGTCACCACGCGCAGCGGCCTCTTCGACGTCTACATCGCCAGCACCCACGACGGCACCCTCCTCAAGAAGCTCATCGCGGGCCAGACCACGCCGGCCTTCGAGAGCCTCCGCATCCTCACGCCTGGCCTCGCCTGGAGCCCCGACGGGAGCCGGATCGCCCTCGCCGTCAAGAGCGGCGCGGCCGACGCCATCGCCGTCGTGGACGCCGAGACCGGCGCTGCGACCCACTACCGCGTGCCCGGCGTCGACCAGATCCTGAGCGTGGCCTGGAGCCCCGACGGCGGCCGCCTGGCCTTCGAGGGGTCCATGAACGCCCAGAGCGACCTCTACGTGCTCGATCTGGAGACGCGCGAGACCACCAACCACACGAACGACGTCTTCAGCGATCACGAGCCCGCGTGGAGCCCGGACGGGACGGCGCTCGTCTTCCACAGCGACCGCGGCGCCCACACCCGCCTCGGCCGCGAGCAACCGGGCACGTTCGAGGTCGTCGCCCACGACTACGGACAGTTCGACCTCTACCGCCTCCGCCTCGGAGAGCAGGAGGCCGAGCGCCTGACGCGCGACGAGACGTGGGACGAGACCAACGCCCGCTTCGGCGCCGACCCGGACCGGCTGCTCTTCCTCTCGGACCGCAACGGCATCCCGAACCTCTACGAGAAAGACCTCACGACCGGCGCCGAGCGGCCCCTGACGGACGTCGTCGTGGGCATCCTGCAGGCCGCCCTCTCTGCCGACGGCAAGCGCGCGGCGCTCGTGAGCCTCAAGGACGGCACCCCGTCGATCTACCTCCTCAACACCCCGTTCGAGCGCCGCCTCGACCAGGACGTGCTCGCGCCCACCGTCTGGGCGCAGCGCGTGATGCAGCAGACCCCCCGCCCCGCGCCCGCGCTGGCGCTGGCGCCCCCCTCGCTCGTGCAGGGCAACCCGTTCCTGCGCGACGCCTCCGACGGCCTCGCCTTCGCGCGGCGCACCCGCCCCCGCCCCGACGCCGGCGGCCTCCCCGGCGCCCTCCCGTTCCTCACCGCGCTCGACTCGTCGTTCGCCGCCCTCGGCGAGGGCATCCGCGGCACCAATGGCACCGGCTCCAACGGAAGCCCGGAGACCGCCGCCGACTCCATCGGCGCGCTCCGCGTCGACTTCCGCAACTACGTCTTCAGCGAAGCCTTCGACGCCGCCCGCGCCGACGACGCGATCCTGCCCTGGCGTGGCCGCGACGCCTCGCCGGAGCAGCTCGGCGAGGACGGACGCTACACCCCGCAGCGCTACAAGCTCAAGTTCTCCCCGGACCTCATCTACGGCGCCGCCGGCTACGACGCCCTCTACGGCGTCCAGGGCGTCACCCAGATGATGTTCAGCGACATGCTGGGCAACCACCGCATCTTCGTGGCCACCAACCTGCTCATCGACCTCCGCAACTCGGATTACCTGCTCGCTTACCACTACCTGCCGCGCCGGCTGGACTACAGCCTCTCCGCCTTCCACGTCTCGCGGCTCCTCCTCGACGCCAGCTTCCGCGTCTACCGCTACCGGTGGTTCGGCACCAGCCTCGCCCTCAGCTACCCGCTCGACAAGTTCCGCCGCGTCGATGCCGACCTCTCGTTCCTCGGCGTCAGCCAGGCCGATGTCTCCGACCCCTCCCGGCCCGCCGAGACGCAGCGCCTGTTCTACCCCCGCCTGACCTTCACGCGAGACGTCACCACGCCCGGCTTCCTCTACCCGCGCAGCGGCACGCGGCTGGCCCTCAGCCTCAGCGGCAGCCCCGGCACCCTCACGGGAGACCAGATGCGCTTCGTCTCGGTCCTGGCCGACGGCCGCACCTACGCCTCCTTCGGGCGCGGCCTCTACACCGCCGCCCTCCGGGGCTCCGCCGGCACCTCCTTCGGCCCGGACCGCCAGCTCTTCTACACCTCCGGCGTCCAGAACTGGATCAACCGGCGCTTCGACCAGACCAACGGCTTCCCCATCAACGACCTCTCGGACTTCGTCTTCGCGACGCCCATCCTGCCGCTGCGCGGGCATGCCATCAACGCCCGCAACGGCGCCCACTTCGGGCTCGTCAACGCCGAGTTCCGGTTCCCGCTCGTCGCCGCCGTGCTGCCCGGCCCGCTGCCCATCCTGCCGCTCTACCACATCCAGGGCACCGCCTTCGCCGACGCCGGCGCCATCTGGGGCGGGCGCGCAGACAACCCACGCTTCAACGTCGTCCGCCACGACGACGACGGAGACCGCGTCTTCGACGACGTGCTGGCCGGCGCCGGCCTCGGCCTCCGCACCATCCTGCTCGGCTATCCGGTCCGGCTGGACTGGGCGTGGCCCTTCGACGGCCGCCGCTTCGGGGACCGCCGGGTGTACCTCTCCGTCGGACTCGATTTTTGATTTTCGCCGGAAGACCCGATCCCCCTGGGGAGGCGCCGGGCGCCTTTCGTCGCAGGATGGTGACGGTTCGATTTTGCGCGGACGGTGTGCTTCGGCTACATTTTTTGCTCTGCTGTGTATGAGGCTTAGTATGAAGACCCCCGAACAGGCCCGAATTACGAGCTGGTTCCGCTACCCGGGCCGGCGCTGGTTCATCGGCCGCGCCCGGCTCTACGCAGACCACCTCGCGCTGGCGGGCTGGTCCTGGCGCGGCCGGGAAGCCCAACGGATCCCGCTCCGGGACGTCGACGAGGTCAAGTGGTACCGCACCGGGCGCCTCGTCCTCCGCCTGCGCGACGGCCACGCGGTCTCCATCGAGATCGACGGCAGCGGCCTCTGGAAGTTCGCGCTCGAAGAAGCGCTCGGGCGGCGCCTGACCGTCTGCGAGCAGCTGCCCGAGCACGTCTCGCGCGCCTCCGCGGCCTGACCGCCTCCTTGAAATTCCGGTGAGGGTGCCGCCCCGCCGGCTCTTTTCGGGCCGGCTCGCGTAGCAGTCGTGCCCTCCCGCGTCCGCCCTCTCTCGCATCACGCGCGGCCTCGATTCCCTCGGGGTCGCCTTTTTCATTCCCGGCGGCGCTCGCGCACGAGTCTCTCCCCTTTTCGATCCATGGATACCAAGATCACCCAGGTCAGCCCGGTCGAGTATCAGCTCGAGATCACCGCCACCGCCGACGACCTCGCGCCCGAGTTCAACAAGGCCCTCAAGCAGCAGCAGGCCCGCACGACGCTCAAGGGCTTCCGCCCCGGCAAGGTGCCCCTGCCGCTCGTCAAGAAGCTCGTCGGGCGCGAGCTGGCCTACAGCCTCGCCGACCAGGCCGTGCAACGCGCCTACGAGGAAGAGGTGATGCAGCCCGGCGAGCACCAGGTGCTCGGGCAGCCCACCATCACCGAGCTCGACTACGAGCCCGACGGCGACCTCCGCGCCGTGGTCACCTTCGGCGTCCGCCCCCAGTTCGAGCTCGCGGACCTCTCCGAGGCCACCGTCCCCGTCCTCACCCATACCGTCTCGGACGACGAGCTGGAGGAGGCCATCCAGAACTTCCTCACCGAGCAGGCGGACCTCGTGCCCGTCGAGGACGAGGCCGCCGGCCCCAAAGACTACGTGGTCTTCGACGTCCAGGAGCTCGACGCCGAGACGCGCACCCCCGTCATCGGCAAGCGCGACGAGGACCAGGCCCTCTTCCTCGACGACGAGCGCCTGGAGGACGACCCGATGATGGCGGCCCTGCGCGACGCCCTCGTGGGCGCCCGCCCGGGAGATACCGTCCGCTTCCACTTCGAGCACGACGCCGCCCACGGCGAGCACACGCACGCCCACACCCACTACTTCCTCGCCGACGTCAAGGAGGTCAAGCGCCGCGACCTGCCCGAGCTGGACGACGCGTTCGTCGAAGAGGCCACCGGCGGCCGCATCACCACGGTCGAGGCGTTCCGGACCGACTTCCGCCGCCAGCTCGACGGCATGTGGGAGCGCCGCCGCCGCGAGCTGCGCGAGGCCGAGCTGATGCAGGCCGTGCGCGAGCACAACCCGATCCCCGTGCCGCCCTCCGCCGTCGAGATCGTGCTCGACTCGTTCGTCGAGGACGTCAAGCGACGGAACGAAGGTGAGCTGCCGCCCAACTTCCGGGAGGATGTCTTCCGCGAGGTCAACCGCGTGGAGGCCGAGCAGCAGGCCCGCTGGGTGCTCCTCCACGACCGGATCGTCGAGGACGCCGGCCTCGCCGTCACCGACGACGACTTCGCCGCGTTCTTCGAGCAGGAAGCGAAGGGGGACGACGACGTCTCGGCCGAGCAGCTCCAGCAGCTCTACCGGCAGATCCCGCAGCTCATGGACCAGCTCCGCCAGCGCCTCCTCTCCCAGAAGGTCTTCGACTGGCTGGCCGGGCAGGTCACGCTGGAGGAGCGAGACTGGGAGACCTACCGCGCCGAGCTGGAGGCGCGGCAGCAGGAGGCGTAGACGGACCAGGAGGCATGCCAGCGAGGAGGTGAATACCACGGCGCCCCCTACCGTCCTCTCCCCCGTCCCTCCGTACGGAACCCCCCTGTCGGCATCAGGTAGCACGTAGGCACTCTGTGAAGCAACTCCGAGCCCGAGAGACGATGGTCGAAGACTTTCTCAAGTTCAGCAAGAGCCTGACCCGCCCGAGCAGCATCTACAGCGGTCCGTTTCAGGACTATCCGGTGGGCGCCCTCGTGCCGATGGTCGTCGAGCAGACGACGCGTGGCGAGCGGGCCTACGACATCTTCAGCCGCCTGCTCAAGGAGCGCATCGTCATCATCGGCACGCCGATCAACGACGCCGTGGCGAACCTGGCCGTGGCGCAGCTGCTCTACCTCGCCAGCGAGGACCCCGAGCGCTCCATCAACATGTACATCAACTCGCCCGGCGGCGTGGTCTACAGCGGGTTGGGCGTCTACGATACGATGCAGTACGTCTCCTGCCCGGTCGCGACGATCTGCATGGGGCTGGCCGCCTCGATGGGGTCGGTGCTGCTGGCGGCGGGGGCGGCGGGCCAGCGCGCGGCGCTGCCCAACTCGCGCATCATGCTCCACCAGCCGCTCGGTGGCGCCCAGGGCCAGGCCTCCGACATCGAGATCCAGGCCCGCGAGGTGCTCTGGCTCAAGCAGCGCCTCTTCGAGATCCTCGCCCATCACACCGGCAAGCCCGTCGAGCAGATCGAGCACGATGCCGACCGCGACTACTGGCTCAGCTCCTTCCAGGCGCGGGACTACGGCCTCATCGACAACGTCCTGGAGCCCAAGACCGGGCTCTCGAAGAACGGGCAGGAGAAGGCCGAGCAGTAGGCCGATGCCACCCTGGTCCGTCTGCCGTGCCGCCACGCACAAAAAAAGGGCCTCGCGGAGCAAGCTCCGGAGGCCCTTCGCGTACCGCGTACGGGATTCGAACCCGTGTTACCGGCGTGAGAGGCCGGCGTCCTAGACCCCTAGACGAACGCGGCAACGGTCATTCAGGGTGGCTCTAAACGTCGGCCTCGCGCGGCGTGTTCCGGCCTCCCCGATCTACACACAACCTTGACACCACGCTGCGCCGGGGCCTGCCCGGTGCCTACCGAAACCTCCCGGAGATCTTCCATGCACCGCCCCACCCTGTTTTTCCGTTGCCTGCTCGTTATGCTGTTCACCGTCACGACCGCCGGCGCCCTGGCCGGGTGCGGCGGCGGGGAGGATACCGACGCCGCCGAGGCCGACGCCGAGCCCACCTACCGGATGGGGCCGCCCGTCACCGACCCCGCCGTCGCGCTCGTCGTCGTCTCGGACGAAGGCAGCGACACGCTCGCCGCGGCCGACTTCCAGCAGCAGATCCAGCGCTTCGTGCAGCAGGCGCCGGACATCGCCTTCGACCCGATGCAGATGCGGGAGCTGCGCCGGGGGCTGGCCGAGCAGTTCATCCTCCGCCACCTCCTCACCGCCGAGGCCGGCCGCAAAGGCATCACCGCCGACCCCGCCGCCGTGGACCAGCAGCTCGTGATGCTCCAGGGCAGCTTCGAGACGCCGGAAGAGTTCGAGCAGGCCCTGGCCGAGCAGGACCTCACGCCGGATTCGCTCCGCACGCTCGTCGCGCAAGACATGATGCTCCAGCAGATGCAGGAGCAGCTA
>JAWWAN010000216.1:0-6413 GCA_033721675.1 Rhodothermales bacterium
GCCTGGTACAGCCAGTCGCCGAAGAAGGGTGCGACGGGCGCCATCATCTTGGAGACGGCCAGCAGGCACTCGTAGACGGTCTGGTAGGCCGCCGTCTTGTCCGCCGCGTCGCCGGCGCCGTTGGTCTGCTTCGCGCTCCAGAACCGCCGGCGCGAGCGGCGGACGTACCAGTTGGAGAGCTCCTCGACGAACCGCTCCACGGCGCGGACGGCCTTCGTCGGGTGGTACGCGGCGTACTCGGCGTCCACCTCGGCGACGGTCGTGTTGAGGCGGCTGACGATCCACCGGTCCAGCTCGGGCCGCTCCGCCACGGGGATGCGCGCCTCGGTGTAGCGGAAGCCGTCGATGTTGGCGTAGGTGGCGAAGAAGCCGTAGACGTTCTGGAGGGTGGAGAAGAACTTGCGGAAGGTCTCGACGAGCCCGCGCTCGCTGAACTTGAAGCTCTCCCAGGGCGCCACGTTCGTCATCATGTACCACCGCACGGCATCCGCCCCGTGGCGGGCGATGACCTCCCACGGGTCGACGGCGTTGCCCCGGCTCTTGGACATCTTCTCGCCGTGCTCGTCGAGGATGAGGCCGTTGACGACGACGTTCTCGAACGCGACCGAGTCTTTGACGAGCGTGGCAATCGCGTGGAGCGTGTAGAACCACCCGCGCGTCTGGTCCACGCCCTCGGCGATGAAGTCGGCGGGGAAGTTCTCGTCGAACTTCTGCTGGTTCTCGAACGGGTAATGCCATTGCGCGAACGGCATCGCGCCGGAATCGAACCAGACGTCGATGAGGTCCGGCACGCGGCGCATCGTGCCGCCGTCCGGCGCGTCCCACGTGATGGCGTCCACGAAGGGCCGGTGGAGGTCCAGCGCGCCGTCGGGCAGCGTCACGCCGGGCTTGGCGCGCAGCTCCTCGATGGAGCCGACGCACTCGGCATAGTCGGGGTCGCGGTCGCTGACCCAGATGGGCAGCGGCGTGCCCCAGTAGCGGCGGCGGCTGAGGGCCCAGTCCACGTTGTTCTTGAGCCACTCGCCGAAGCGCCCCGTCCCGATGGACTCGGGCTGCCAGTTGATGGTGTCGTTGAGGGCGATGAGGCGGTCTTTGAAGTCCGTCGTGCGGATGAACCAGCTCTCGACGGGGTAGCTCATCAGGGGCGTGCCCTTGCGCCAGTCGTGCGGGTAGTTGTGCAGGTAGGTCTCGTGGCGGTAGAGCAGGCCGCGCTCGCGGAGGTCGCGGGCGATGGGCTTGTCGGCGTCCTTGAACCAGAGGCCGGCCACGAGGTCGATCGCGTCGGAGAACGTGCCGTCGGGCAGGACGGGGTTGAACAGGGGCAGGCCCTCGCCGAGGACGGCGACGGCATAGTCATCCGCGCCGAAGGCGGGCGCCTGGTGGGCCACGCCGGTGCCGTCGTCGTCCGTGATGAAGTCGGCCGCGATGACGCGCCAGGCGGCCTCCGGCCCGACCTCGTCGATGAAGTAGGGGAAGGGCGGCTCGTAGCCCAGCCCCACGAGATCCCGTCCCGGGAATTCGTCTACGACGGTATACTCCTCTTTGAGGATCTCCAGCCGGTTCTTCGCCAGGATCAGGAATTCCTCGCCCTGGTGGGGGTCCTCGTGGCGGACCTTCACGTAGGGGATCTGCTCGCCCACGGCGAGGGCCGTGTTCGAGATGAGGGTCCACGGCGTGGTGGTCCAGGCGAGGAAGTACGTGTCTTTCAGGCCACGCACGGGGAAGCGGACGTAGACGCTGGGGTCCTGCACCTCGCGGTAGCCCAGACTGACCTCGTGGGACGAGAGCACGGTCCCGCTGCCGGGGCTGTACCACTGGATCTTGTACCCCTGGTAGAGCAGGCCCCGGTCGAAGATCTGCTTGAGCAGCCACCAGACGCTCTCGATGTACTCGTTCTCGAACGTGACGTAGGGATGCTCCAGGTCGACCCAGTAGCCCATGCGCCGCGTCAGCTCGTCCCAGTCCTGCTTGTAGCGGAGAACGCTCTCGCGGCAGGCGGCGTTGTACCGCGCGATGCCGTAGTCCTCCACCTGCGCCCGGCTCTCCAGCCCCAGCTCCTTCTCGACTTCGATCTCGACGGGCAGCCCGTGGGTGTCCCACCCGCCCTTCCGCTCGACGCGGAAGCCCTTCATGGTCTTGTAGCGGCAGAAGATGTCTTTGATGGCGCGGCCCATCACGTGATGGATGCCGGGGCGCCCGTTGGCCGTGGGAGGGCCTTCGTAAAAGGTGAACGTGGGGGCGCCGGCACGCCCGGCGACGCTGCGCGTGAAGACATCGTGTGCCTCCCACCAGCGCAGCACGTCCTGCTCCAGCGCGGGCAGATCGAACCCTTTAACCTCTTCAAACTGCTTCATTTATACGGGCGGCATCGCCCTTCCAGAATGGCCGAAAACGGGAAGAGCACAAAATAAGCGTGTCGGCCGAATTTGTTCGGGGCAGGGACTAGGAACTGGCCACTAGCCACCAGGGCTCTCCCGCAGTCCCTAGTCGCCAGTCCCTCCCCCCCTCAATCAATCCCCAGGTCGAAGCGGGCGCGGAGGTCCTGGATGTAGAGGCCGAGGGCGTTGCGCAGCTCGTAGGCCTGCTCGTAGAGCGTGCGGTAGGTCTCGGCGTCCATGTAGGGCGCGCGCTTCATCTGGCGGAGGGCGTCCAGGGCGGCGTTGGCTTCGGCGATGCCGCGCTTGGCGCAGGCGATGTTGCCGCCCAGCCCGTCGCGGTCGTCGCCCAGCGCGGTGCCGCGCGCGATGTTGACCGGCACCTGCATCGTATGGTTGCAGAACTGGACGAGCGTGGTGTCTTTGACGTCGCCGGGGAGCGCGTTGGCCCAGTCGAGCACGGTGATGCTGTACTCGAAGGCGTGGCGGTAGATGGGCAGGTCGCGGAAGTCGTCGAGGGGCGCGTCGATCTCGTCGTCGAGGTCGCTCTCGAAGGCCTGCCAGGGCGCGGCCGCCTCCTCGTCCTCGGCATCCTCGGCGTCTTCTTCGAGCCAGAAGAACGGCAGCGCGATGTCGTCACGGTGCCACCCTTTCTCCTGGATGAAGGCGCGGAGATGTTGTTTCCAGGCGTCCATCGCGCCGTCGTCGGCGGGGTCGGGGCGCGGATGCTCCTCCATGAACCGAAACATGAGTTCCATATAGCGGTCGACGCGGCGGTCGTTCTCGCGGAGGAACGCCTCCCAGCGGTGCTCGTCCCACGCGTCGTCGTCGTGCCCATACAGGTCAGCCATACGCAGCCGTCAGCAGGTAGGTGGGGAGGTGCAGAGAGTCATGCCAGGTGCTGGACGACGGCGCGCATCAGCGCCGTCAGCTTCGGCTCGGCCTCGGCGGCGGCGGCGAGCACGTCTTCGAGGGCGACGGGCTCCAGCGCGTCGGGGAAGCACTCGTCGGTGATCACCGAGAGGCCGAGCACGCGCAGGCCCATGTGGGCGGCCACGATGACCTCCGGCACGGTGCTCATCCCGACGACGTCCGCGCCGATGGAGCGCAGGAACCGATACTCGGCGCGCGTCTCCAGGTTCGGCCCGGCGACGGCCACGTAGACGCCCTGTTGCAGCTTGATGCCGAGGCGGAGGGCCTGCTCCTCGGCCAGCGCCCGGAGGGCGGGGTCGTAGGGGTCGCTCATGTCCGGGAAGCGCGGCCCCCAGGCGTCCACGTTCGGCCCGGTGAGCGGGTTTTCGCCCTGGAGGTTGATGTGGTCCGTGATGAGCATCAGGTCCGCCCGCCGGAAGTGCGGGTTCATGCCGCCGGCGGCATTCGAGATGAGCAGCGTCTCGACGCCGAGCCGCGCCAGCACGCGCACGGGGAAGGTAACCTGGTGGGCGGAGTAGCCTTCGTAGAGATGGAAGCGGCCCTGCATCGCCACCACCTCGGCGCCGTCGAGGCGGCCGAAGAGGAGGCGGCCGTGGTGGGACTCCACGGTCGAGATCGGAAAGTGCGGCAGCGCGTCGTAGGGAATCTCTGCGGCCACGTCGATCTCCTCCGCGAGGCGCCCCAGGCCGGTGCCCAGGATGATGCCGAGGCGCGGGGCGCGGTCGGTGTGTTCGCGGACGGCCGCCACGGCGGCCTCCACGCGGTGTTGCTGGGCCTGCGGGTCGAGGGCGGTACCCTGAGGAACGGTCATCGGGCGGGAACGCATCGCGGAGGAGGGCGAACATGCAAAAGGGGGCGCATGCCCCCCTTGCAGTTTCTCGAATCAGAGCCTCAGATGCAACTCGCCCGTCAATCGAAGTCGTTGAGGATGCGGCGGATTTTCTCCAGGTCGTCGCTGGTGGGCACCTCCGGCTCGGCCTCGCGCCCGTGGGCGTGCGGCGCCGCGACGGCGGGGCGGACGATCCACGAGGCATCCGCCCGGCGGGACGCCCCCCGCTCCACAGGCGGCCGCAGCGACTCTGATACCGGCACGACCGACGCGGGCTCGGCAGGTTCGAAGAACCGGAACGAGAGGGGTTCTTCCTCTTCCGCCGCCTCGGGCTCCGCCGCCTCGGGCTCCGCCGCCTCGGGCTCCGCTGCCTCCGCTGCCGGCGCGCTGGCCGCCGGCTCGTCTGGCACGAAGTCCTCGCCGACCTCGACGATCAGCGTCGGCTGCACCACGGGCGCGGCTTCGTCCTCCATCGCCTCTTCTTCCACGGCGGCCTCGGCCTCCTCGGCCTCCGCCTCGGCGGTCTGGGCCGCCGGCTCCTCGACGGCCGGCTCCTCGACGGCCGGCTCCTCAGCAGGCGGCTTCTCCACTTCGGGCTCCTCGGCTACGGGCGGTTCTTCGACTTCGGGTTCCTCGACCGCAGGCGCTTCGGCTACGGGCGGCTCCTCGACGGCGGGCTCCTCGGCCTGGGGTTCAGCGGCTTCGGCCATCTCAGGTTCAGCCATCTCGGGCTCGGCTGCCACGGGCTCGGCCGGCTCCGGCGTCTGGGCTTCCGGCGCGGGGGTGGGGTCGAGCGCGGGGAGGGGCGCCGGGAACGCCGCTGCCGTGTGCTCCGGCGCGGCCTGGAGGCGGGTGCCCGTCTCGTACTTCTCCAGCAGCTCGGCCTCGGCGGTCAGGAAGGCGCGGAGCCGCGCCACGAGCTGGTCGCGCCGGTCCGTGAGGGCGTGCATCTCCCGTTCGAGCCGTTCCCGGGCGGCGCGGGCGTCGTGCTGGAGCGCGACGGCCTTGGCCTCGGCCTCCTTGACGATCAGCGCGGCCTCCTGCCGGGCGTTGTCCAGCGTGTGCTTCGAGCTCTCCCGCGCCGTCTGAAGCGCCTCCTGCAGGGCCTCCTCGACGCGCTCGTAGTGCTCCAGCTTCGCCTTCAGCTCGGTCACCTTCTCCTCGCTCCGCCGCTGCTCCGCCAGCACCTCTTCCCATTGCAGGGCCATCATCTCCAGGAAGGCGTTCACCTCGTCCGGATCGTAGCCGCGCAGCTTCGTCGAGAAATCCTGCTTCTTGATGTCCAGCGGAGTGAGTTTCATGGTCGGCGGGGATGATGAAGGTGGGACGCTGGCAGTATCGGCGGAAGGGCTGCCGAGAAAAGAGACGACGGGGCGAAAAGTTTCTGCGGGCCGTGCGCCGGAGGCTAGGTGCGCGGCCCGAAGAGCGCCGTGCCGAGCCGGACGTGCGTGGCTCCCTCCTCGACGGCCACCTCGTAGTCTCCGCTCATGCCCATCGAGAGGCAGTCCATCGGCGCGCGGGGCAGGCCGAGGGCGCGGCACCGGGCCGCCAGCGTGTGCAGCCGGCGGAACTGCGGGCGGACGTCTTCGGGATCGTCCGCAGGCGCCGCCAGCGTCATCAGCCCGACGAGCCGCAGGTGCGCGTGGCCCGCCGCCTCCTCGACGAACGGCACGACGTCCTCCGGGGCGAGCCCGTACTTCGAGTCTTCGCCCGAGACGTTCGCCTGCACGAAGCAGTCGAGCACGCGGCCCTCGGCGGCGCATCGCTTCTCCAGCTCGCGGGCCAGACGGCGGCTGTCGAGGGCGTGGAAGACGTCGGCGGTGGCCGCGACGTCCTTCGCCTTGTTGCGCTGCAGGTGGCCGATCATGTGCCAGCGGACGGCGCCGCCGTGGCGGGCGCCGGGCAGCGCTCCGGCCTTCTCGGTCAGCTCCTGCACCTTGTTCTCGCCCAGATCGTGCAGCCCGGCGGCGGCGGCGGCAGCGATGACCTCGTGCGGAAACGTCTTGGTGACGGCCACGAGCGTCACGCCACCCGGATCCCGCCCCGCCCGCGCACAGGCCGCCTCGATGTGCGCCCGCACTTCGGCCACGCGGCGCTCGATGGATTCGACGAGGTGAGCGGGAGCAGCGGGCGATTCCGAGAACGGCATGGCGGCGAGGACGGGGACGGATGGGCGCGGTGCGTGAGGAGGCCGGTCAGTCCAGCTCGGGGCGCGCCTCGACGGCCACCAGATCGCTGCCCTCCCCGGCGTACTGGACGACGATGGGACGGCAACA
>JAWWAN010000217.1:0-6412 GCA_033721675.1 Rhodothermales bacterium
CGTCTTCGAGCGCGGCCAGCGCCCGGATGCGCTGCCGCACATTCCCGCTGAGGTCTGGCTGGACTGCTCGGGCTGCGTCGAGCAGCAACTGGAGAAGAACCCGGCATAACCGTCCCGATGACTGAAGACCCGCAGCATCCGCGCTACGGCGAAGAGGAGATCCGCCGCATCCTGAAGCGGGCCTCGGCGATGCAGGAAGAGCGGGTGCCCGAGACCGAGGGCCTGACGCTCGAAGAGCTGCAGCAGATCGCCGCCGAAGCGGGCATCGACCCGCGCTTCGTGGCGCTCGCCGCCGAGGCCGAGCAGCGTGGCGACGACGCGCGGCGGCCGTTCCATCTGCTCGGAGGCGGCCTCTCGATCCTCGAAGAACGCTCGTTCCCCGGCCCACTCACCGAGGGGCAACGGGACGAGATCCTCGACGAGATCCGCCGCACCTTCCACCAGGCCGGCCGCGCAGGCAAGGTGGGCCGCACGACCGAGTGGACGCACGCGGCCCACAGCGACGAGATCCAGGTGACGATCTCCGAGCGCGGCGACCGGACGACGGTGCGCGTCCTCGAACGCTTCCCGCGCCTCGCCGTGCTCACCTACATCGTGCCGCTCTCGTTCCTGATCCCGGTGATAGTCAACGTGCCGCTCCTGCAGGACATGTCTGCGGCGGGAGCGGCACTCTTCGCCCTCTTCGTCCTCGCGCTCGGCTTCACGGGGTCGCGGCTCGGCTACAGCCGCATCGTCGCCAAGAAGGAACGCCGCGCGCGCCAGCTACTGGACCGGATCGAGCAGATCGCCGCGATCCCGGAGGCCGCCCCTCCGGCGCTTTCTGAGCAGCGCACCGATCCGCTCGGCGCGGCCTTGCAGGAAGGCCCAGCGCCCGAAGCGTCTGAGGCCGCCCTGCGTACGGGGCGGCAGGTGCGCGGCTGACGTCCGCTACGGCATCGTCAGCAGCGCGGCATAGAGGTCGATGCCGTAGAAGAGGTTGGCCAGGCGCAGGTTCTCGTCCGGCGCGTGCTGGTTGTTATCGTGGTTGGCAATGGGCACGATGACGGCCGGCGTGCCGAGGACGTCCGTGAAGTGGTAGAGGGGGTGGGAGCCGCCGAGGGCCGGCACGAGGATCGGCGCCTCGCCTGCGGCCCGCGCCATCGCCTCGGCGACCTGCCGGGCAAGGGGGTGATCCATCGAGGTGCGTGCGGCCGGGTAGCCCCCGCCGCGCCGGACTTTCGCCAGCCTGGGGTGCGCCCGCCGCGTCTCCGCGTCCGGGTCTTCGCGGACGATGTGGTAGCCCTGCCGGCGGATGTGCGCCTCGACGAGGTCCAGCATGTGCTCGGGGTCGTTGCCCTTGACGAGGCGGACGCCGAGCGCGGCCGTCGCCGTCGCCGGGATCACGTTGCGGGCCTTCGCGCCGACGTTGCCGCTTTCGAGTCCCTTCACGGTGAGGGAGGGGAGCAGCAGGCGCTCGGCGAGCGCCGCGCCGCCCCCCTCGGTACGCGCCAGCCCCAGCTCCTGGCGGAGCGCGTCGTCGTAGGCGGGCAGGGCCGCCAGCGCCGTGCGCTCGGCCTCGCCGATAGGCGCCACGGTGTCGTAGAAGCCGTCGATGAGCACCTCTCCGTCTTCGGATTTCATCGACGCGAGCAGGTGTGCGAGCATCATGCCGGGCACGGGCGCCCAGTTGCCGTAGTGGCCGCTGTGGAGCGAGCGCGTGGCGCCGTAGACCGTCACCTCCAGCCCGGTCACGCCGCGCACGCCGAAGACGAGCTGCGGGCGCCGGCTCTGGTGCACCGGCCCGTCGCAGAAGAGCCAGAAATCGACGTCAGCATAGCGGTCGCCGTAGCGCGCCAGATAGTCGCCGAGATGAGCCGAACCGGCCTCCTCCTCGCCATCGAAGAGGAACTTGATGTTCGAGGTGAGGGCGATGCCGTGGGCGCGGAGGGCGTCGAGCGTGGCGAGCAGGGCCCCGAGCGGGGCCTTGTCGTCGCCGGCGGAGCGGGCATAGAGGTACCACGCGGGATCGACGGGCTCGCCGGCAGCCGGGAAGGGCCGCGGCGTCCCGCCCTGCTCCATCGAGGCGGTATAGAGCGTCGGCTCCCAGGGGCCGTGCGTCCACCGGCTCGGATCGACGGGCTGCCCGTCGTAATGGACGTAGATCCCGAGCGTGCGCGTGGCGCCGGGAGTGACGATCTCGCCGTACACGAGCGGCGGCACGCCGGGCAGCGTCAACACCTCCATCGTCACCCCGCGCTCCCGGAAGGCGTCCCGCAGGTACGCGGCGTTCCGGTGAATGCCGGCCGAATCGGAGGCGACGTTCGGGAGGGCCAGCAGCGCGGCATAGTCGGCCAGGATCTCGGCGGCATGGGCCGTGCGGTACTGGCGGGCCGCCTCTACGGCCTCGTGCGGCTGTGCCTGGGTGAGGGCGGGCATGAGGAGCAGGGCGAGGAAAAAGGCACGGCGCATCGGGCACACGCGGCACAGGCGTGGGTTCGAGGGAGGACGCAAGCGACTCTCGCCAAGGTAGGCATCTCTATTGTGCTCCTCAACGTTCGTTTCCGGTCCGCACGCTTCATGCCCCTCCGCTCGCTGACGTTCCTGCTCGTGTGTTGCGGGATCCTCCCGCTCGTCGCTGTGGCTCAGGGCACCGGGCAGATCACGGGGACCGTGACGGCGGCCCGGGGCGGCCAGGCCGTGGCGGGGGTCAACGTGGTCGTTCCGGGGACGTTCTACGCGGCGGTGACGGACGAAGCCGGCCGGTACGTGATCGCGCCGGTTCCGGCGGGCACGTACGCGGTGCAGGTCAACGCCCTCGGCTACCGGCCGGCCGTGCAGGAGGTGGTGGTGGCGGCCGGTGCCGAGGTGGTGCTCGACTTCCGCCTGCGTCCCCCGCGCCCGCAGGTAGAGGCGGTAGAGACCGACGGCCGGGGGGGGGGGCTGCGGCCGCAGGGCACGCTGCGGCCGCCAGCACTGCGCGAGGTGCCGGCCCCGACGGCCGGCGTGCTCCTGCGTAGCCTCCCCGGCTCCGATGCCGGGCGCCGGGGTGCGCTCGGGTTCGCCCCTCGCCTCCGGGGGCTGCATGAGGCGCAGATCGGCGTCTTCGTCGACGGGGTGCCGTACGCGCCGGAGGGGCCATACGCAGCCCTGCCCGTGCTCGACCGCTATGACCCGCGCTGGGTGGAGCAGATGACGGTGGTGCGAGGTCCCTATGCCCTGACGTACGGCCCGGAGGCACACGCCGCCATCGCCGTGGAAACCATCGAGCGGGTGCCGCCGACCGGCCGCCCCCGCGCTGCTGTGGATCTGGGCTATGCCACCAATGGGGGGCTTTTCGACGGAGCGGGCACGGCCGCCGGCACCGCCGGGCCCGTCGCCGTGCGCGGATTCGCGGCCTACCGGAGGGGCGGCGATTTTTCCAGTAGGAGCGAGACGATCCCGTCCGGGTATCGGAGTGCGGAGGTGCGGGGCCACCTGCTCTATACCCTCAGCACCGGAGCGCGCCTGACCCTCCGTGCAGGCCATGTGGATCGCCGTGCCCTCGCGGTGCCGCACCTCCTGATCCGCGAGGCCGAAGGGCGTGCCACCAACGCGGCGGCCCGGTTTCAACGGGCCTGGAGCGCCGGCCCCGTCCGGGGTCTCGACGCCCTCGCCTACGGCTACCGGACGGAGGCTGCCTTCCGGCCCCCGATCCTCGAAGACGGCGAGCCGGTGCAGAGGCGCATCGAGCCGGGGATGGAGGCGCTCGGCGGACGCCTCGCCTTACAGCTGGCGCCTGCTCGTCGGTGGCGGCTGGACGCCGGCGCGGACGCCCGGTTCTTGACGGCCCACACGCCGGTGCGTGGGCCGGACGGCATCCCCCGGCTGCCGGAAGCGCGGCGGGTCACGGCCGGCGTGTTCGTGGCCGCCGGGCGCACGCTGGGGCGTGCCGAGGTCAGCGCCTCCGCTCGCCTGGATGCCGCGCACACCGGGGCGAGCGCCCTCCCGGCAGGCCTCCCGGGCGTAGATCCTGGTGGCGCCCACGAACGGACCGACGTGATGCCGGCCCTATCCGCATCGGCCGCTGCCGTGCTCTCGCCGGGGTGGTCGCTCTCCGCCGGGCTCGGCACTTCGGCGCGCGCCCCGACGCTCTATGAACGCTACGCCATCGAGGCGCCTTCCAGCCAGGCTCATGCGTTCAGAGCGGTCTACGGCACGCCCGCGCTCGACCCGGAGCGTAGCACGCAGGCCGATCTCTGGCTCGCACGGAGCGGTGATCGCCTCGACCTCACGATCTCTGCGTTCGCACGCCGCATCCGCCGGTTTATTGCACCCGTGCAGGAAGGCTCGCGCGCCGCGTACGCGGAGGGGGCGGCAACCTTCGCGGGCATGGAACTCGAAGCCGGCTATGCGCTCGTCGGAGAGTTCGTCACGCTCCGAGGGCTGGCCACCGCCCTCCGCGCGCAGAACACCACGCTCGACCAGCCGGTGCAGGGCGTCGCACCGTTCCAGATAAGTCTCGGCGGACGGGTGCAGGCCCCTGCTCGGCTCTTCGTCATCGAAGCCCTCGTGCACGCCGCTGCCCCGGATCGCCGCGTCGATACGGTGTTTGGGGAGGCCGAGACCGATGGCTACGTCACGGCCGATCTTCGGTGGGGCGCGTCGCTCGGTCGCCTCGGCCTGGCGGCAGGCATCGACAACCTCTTCAACGCCGCCTATGCGCGTGCTGCGAATGCGCAGGAAGCCCTCACCGGCATCCCGCTGCGCGAGCCGGGCCGCCGCTTCTACATCCGCGTGCGGGCCGGGCTGTAGTCCTGTTTCTGCCTGGCTGTGGCGCACGAGGCTATGCTCCCCCTTCAGAAGGGGTACGCGCCCAGCTCCTCCCCCCAGGCCGTCTGCGGGAAGCGCGCACGGGCCGCGGCGAGGTCGGCGTCGGAGAGATTCGGGGGGAGGTGGACGAGGAGCAGGCGCCCTACGCCGGCCTCAGCGGCGATGCCGGCCGCTTCGGCGGCGGTCGAGTGGCCGCCGACGCCGCCCGTAGCCTCGTGGACGAGTACATCGGCGCCTCGCGCCAGGCGGGCCACCTCCGGCACGGGCTCGGTATCCGCCGAGAACGCCACGACGCGGCCCGTCGAGCGGTGCTCGATCCGGAAGGCGGCGCAGGGCTTGGCGTGGCGTGCCGGCGCCGCCGTGACGCGCCAGGTGCCGTCGTCGCGCACGGCGGCGTCTTCTTCGAGGGGGAACTCCTGCCAGTCCACCTCCGGCATGCCGTCCCAGCCGCTCGTGTCGAACGTGGCGAAGCAGCGGCGGGCCTGGTCGAGAGCGCGCGGGATGCCGTGCACGGGGAGGGGCCGCCGCCGCCCCGCCAGCCACATCTTCTCCATGAAGAGCGGGAAGCCGCCCACGTGGTCGATGTGCTCGTGGGTCAGCAGGAGGGCCGTGAACGAGCGGAGGTCGATGCCGGCCGCCAGCATGCGCTGGACGACGTCGCCCCCGCAGTCGATGACGAGCGTGGAGCCCGCGTCCGTGAGGGCGAGCATCGTGGTGGTACGGTCCGGGCTGCTGAAGGCCGCCCCGGTGCCGAGCAGGTGGAGGGTGGGCATGAGCTCCGCGTGGTCCGGTGTCCCGGTAGTTCCGGGTTCCAGTTCGGCGTCTCGAATGGCATGCCGGCCGCGAAGCACCGGCGCTCTAGTTCTTGCGCATCACCGTGAAGGCCACGAGGTCGTCCAGCGCGTCGCGGGCCTCGGTCGGGGGGAGGTCGGCGAGCAGGCGGCGGGCGGCCTCGGCCTCCTCCTGCATCCGGCGGCGGGCATAGGCGAGGCCGCCGGCGTCTTCCACGAACTGGGCGACGGCGCGTACGTCGTCCCGGCTCTTCTTCTTCTTGCGGACGATCTTCATGATGCGCCGGCGCTCGGAGGCGTCGGCCTCGCGCAGCGCGACGATCAGCGGCAGGGTCAGCTTCTTCTCCTGCAGGTCGATGCCGAGCGGTTTGCCCACGTCGACGGCGCCGTAGTCGAAGAGGTCATCGCGGATCTGGAAGGCGAGCCCGAGGTGCTCCCCGAAGGCCCGCATCCGGTCCACGGCGTCGGGGTCGCCCGTAGCGCTGTAGGCGCCGCACGCCGTGCAGGCGGCGATCAGCGAGGCCGTCTTGTCCGAGATGATGCGGAAGTAAGTCGCCTCGTCGATGTCGAGGTGGCGGGCCTTCTCGATCTGGAGCAACTCGCCTTCGCTCATGCGGCGGACGGCGTCGGAGAGGATCTGGAGGAGGGTGTGATCCCCGTTCTCCAGGGAGAGCAGGAGGCCCCGGCTCAGCAGAAAGTCGCCGAGGAGGACGGCGATCTTGTTCTTCCAGAGCGCATTGATCGAAAAGACGCCCCGCCGCCGCTCGGCCTCGTCGACGACGTCGTCGTGGACGAGCGTGGCCGTGTGGAGCAGCTCGACGAGCGCGGCGGCC
>JAWWAN010000218.1:0-6360 GCA_033721675.1 Rhodothermales bacterium
ACGCATGGCGGCACGGCATCCCCCAGTACACGCCGGGCTACGACGCCGTCCTCCGCCACCTCGGCGCGCTCGAAGCGGCGCATCCCGGTCTGTACTTCGCCGGTAACTACCGCGATGGCGTCTCCGTGCCGGACGCCATGGCGTCGGGGGAGGCCGCAGCGCAGCGGCTCCGCGAAGCGCTCGCCGGAGGGGGAGCGGGGTAGCGATGGATCACGCCTGGCCGCCCTGCGCCGCCGCCAGGTGCAGCATCAGCTTGCGCTTGGCCACAGGCAGCATCGTCGGCTCGAACGGGAAGTCGAGGTCCGTCGAGAAGAAGAACGTGGCGGGGTTGGGCAGGTCGCGGTGCTCGGCCACGAGCTGCAGCTTGATGCTGTTGGGCGCCGGGAAGACGCCCCGGTGCGGCAGGCTGCGGACGTGCGCCGTCTTGAGCCGCCGGTACCGCTCGTCGCTCCGCGTGATGACGGAGAGCGAGTATTGCAGGATGTGGAGCTGCGCCCGCTGCGGATCCGGTACGAGCAGATAGCCTTCTTCGACGTACGAGGGCACGATGCCGACCTCCTCCAGCAGCAGGTTTTCCTCGACGAACTCGAACACGGTCCGCCCCTCGTCGATGGTCTCGCGCAGATGCGGGAGGGCCCAGCGGATCAGCTCCTCGACGGTCGCCATCTCGTCCGGCCCCAGCTCCTGCTGCTTGTAGCGCACGCGCCGGTCCTCGGCATCGACGCCCTCGATCTGCTTCGGCAGCGACTGCCGCACGCCTTCGAGCTGCTCGACGATGGAGGCGAGCGTGCCGTGGAGCTTGACGAGCTCGCCGAGGTGCGGGTAGATGACGTTGCGGGCGAACGCCTGCCGCGCCTGCTGAAGGCCGCTCAGGATGCAGTACTGGGCCTGCTCGAAGTCCTCGTAGGCCCGCATGAAGTGGTCGAGACGCAGGTCGTACATCAGCACGTTCGGGTTCGTGAAGATTCCGTGTGCAAACCTAGTAACAGGTCTCGATTCCTTCAACCGTTTCTTTAGCAGGAGGCTCCGAATTTCCAGCCGCTTACCGCCCGAACCGTGCGAATCGGGGGATGAAGCGTGAGGGTGCCCTGCCGCAACGCAGGCGCACCCTCACGTTCAATCCACACCTACTGCTGGCATCACACGACCCCGATGCGGGATTCCGCGTCGCGCGGTTCGGGGGCGGCCTGGAACGGCTCCATCTGGTCTGCCGCCGCGTGGAGCGGGGCCGCGCGCAGGTAGTCCTCGAGGTCGAACGAATCTACGGCGATGGCGTCATTGCGCGCCGCCTCGGCGTCCTTCAGCTGCATGGCTTCGTCCTGCGTGATGACGCCGGTCTCGACGGCTTTCGCCACGAGCGCCGCCGGGCGGGCCTTCGGGAGCGCGCCGCGCCGGACGGCGTCCTTGATGCGGTCTTCGAGGGGCGCCACCGCCGTGGTGAGCCGCAGCGCGTGCTCCAGCCGTCCGAGCGGGTCGTTCGGGTCGTCGCTGACGAAGATGCCGCTCGTATGGCGGTCGCGCAGCGGGCCGGGCACCTGCATCGCGGCAGCCACCTGATGGCCCAGATCGTCGCTCGGGCCGGTACCCAGCGGGTTCATCCGAGACCACAGGCCGGCGGCGCGCAGCACGGGCGTGAGGGCGGGCACGCGCAGGTTGCCGAGCAGCCCGTCGAAGGCCTTCTGCATCTCGCCGAAGGCATACTGCATCGCCCACTCGAAGAACGGCCGGTCTTCCTCCAGGCGCCCCTCCTTCTCGAAGCGCACGAGCGTGGCGTTGGCGAGGTAGAGCCACGAGAAGATGTCGGCATAGCGCCCCGTGATCTTCTCCTTGCGCTTGAGCGCGCCGCCGAGCGAGCCGAGCGCGAGGTCGGCCAGGAAGGCGAACGAGGCCGAGGCCCACGCCAGCTTCCGGTAGTACTTCGCGGCCGGCCCGCCCACGGGCGAGCGCGCCAGCCCGCCGCGGGTGATCGAGAGTGAGAGCGAACGGGCGAAGTTGCGGAGGACGTGGACGACGTGGCTCCAGAACGCGCGGTCGAAGGCCTCCAGGTCGTCGCGGCCGAGCGCTTCGATCTCGCGGTAGGCGTAGGGATGGCACCGGATGGCGCCCTGCCCGAAGATCATGAGCGTGCGCGTGAGGATGTTGGCGCCCTCCACCGTGATGCCCACGGGCGTGCCGATGTAGCCGTGCGCGAGGGCGTTGCGCGGCCCCCGCGAAATCGCGTTCCCGGCCAGGATGTCCATCGCATCGTTGATGATGACGCGGCCCAGCTCCGTGGTGTTGTACTTCATGATGGCCGCCACCACGGCCGGCTTGGCGCCCTGGTCCAGCCCGGCGTTCGTGTAGCGGCGCGCGGCCTCCATGAGGTAGGTGAACCCGCCGATGCGCGCCAGGGGCTCCTCGATCCCCTCGAACTTGCCGATGGGCAGCCCGAACTGCTTGCGGACCGCTGCGTGCGCGCTCGCCACGCGGTACGCGAACTTGGCACCGCCCACGGCCGAGGCCGGCAGCGAGATGCCGCGCCCGGCGGCCAGGCTCTCCATCAGCATCTGCCAGCCGCGCCCGGCCCACTCCGCCCCACCGATGATGGCGTCGATGGGCACGACGACGTCGTGGCCCTCCGTGGGCGAGTTGTAGAACGGCACGCCGAGCGGGTCGTGGCGCTTGTCCAGCACGACGCCCTCGGTGTCGCTCGGGATGAGGGCGCACGTGATGCCGGGGCTGGTGCCCTTGCCGAGCAGGTTCTCGGGATCGCGCAGCTTGAAGGCCAGCCCGAGGACGGTGGAGACGGCCGCCATCGTGATGTAGCGCTTCTTCCAGTTCAGGCGCAGGTAGAGCGCGCCGTCGTCGCCCCGGAAGACGTCGCCGGTGGACTGGATGCCGCCGGCATCGCTGCCGGCGTTGGGTTCGGTGAGCGCGAAGGCCGGCACCTCCTCGCCCGTGGCCAGGCGGGGCAGGTAGCGGTCGCGCTGGGCCTGCGTGCCGTAGTGGATCAGCAGCTCCGCCGGCCCGAGCGAGTTGGGCACCATCACGGTGGTGGCGAGGGGCTGGCAGCGCGCCGAGAGCTTGGCCACCACCGCGCTGTTGGCGGAGGGTCCGAAGCCGAGCCCGCCGTACTCCTTCGGGATGATCATCCCGAAGAATTTCTCCTTCTTGAGGAAGTCCCAGACCTCGGGCGGCAGGTCGCGGCGCTGCCACACGTCCCAGTCGTCCACCATGCGGCAGACCTCTTCGGCCGGCCCGTCGAGGAAGGCGCGCTCCTCCTCGGTGAGGTCGGGGTACCCCTCGCCCAGGAGGCGGTCGAAGTCGGGATGGCCGGAGAACAGCTCGCCATCCACCCACACGGTGCCGGCCTCGATGGCGGTACGCTCGGTCTCGGAGATGGTGGGCAGGAAGCCGAGCGCCTTCATGCCGTTCATGACGCCTTTGGTGAGCGTCTCGCGGCGGACCTTCGGCACGCCGAAAACCACGCCCAGCGCGCCGGCGCCGAGCAGGAATGTGCGAAGTTTCATCGGAAGCCTCTCTGGTTGGTTAACACCGTTAACTACAAGGGCATGTCGAATCCCGAACAAGGACTGAAGAGCGACGAAGGGAAGGGCCTCCGTAGAAGGCTGCGCCAGGCCCTTCGGCAGTCACTGGTCCTAGGTCGATCGTCTGCGGCTCGCTTCGATCAGGTTTGCAGGTTCTCGATCACCGCTGCGGCGCCCATGCCGCCGCCCACGCACATCGTACAGATGCCGTAGCGCACGCCGCGACGCCGCATCTCGTGCAAGAGTGTGGCGGTCAGCTTGGCGCCCGTCGCGCCGAGGGGATGGCCGAGCGCAATCGCGCCGCCGTTGACGTTGACGAGGTCCTCGTCGAAGCCGACCTCCCGGATGACGGCGAGGGCCTGGGCGGCGAACGCCTCGTTCAGCTCCACCAGCCCGATGTCGTCTTTGGCGATGCCGGTGCGCTGGAGCACCTTCTCGATGGCGCCGATCGGGCCAATGCCCATCAACTCGGGCGCGACGCCGTGGAGCGCGAAGCCGACGACGCGGCCGAGCGGGTCCACGCCGAGGTCGCGCATCGCGTGCCCGCTCATCACCACGGCGGCCGCCGCGCCATCCGACATCTGCGAGGCGTTGCCGGCCGTGACCGTCCCTTTCGCCTGGAAAACCGGACGCAGCTTCGCCAGGGCCTCCACCGACGAGTCCGGGCGCGGGCCTTCGTCGACGGCGAACGTGGTCTCGTGGGTCTCCGTGCCGCCGTCCTCGAAGACCGTCGTCTCGACGCCGAGCGGGACGATCTCGTCCTCGAACCGCCCGCTCCGGATGGCGTCGAGGGCGCGCTCGTGGGAGCGCTGCGCGAAGCGGTCCTGCTCCTCCCGGCTGATGCCGTACTTGGCGGCCACGTTCTCGGCCGTGTGGCCCATCGAGATGTAGACCTCGGGCCACTCGGCAGCCAGGTCGGGGTCCGGCTGGAAGTAGAAGCCCGACATGGGCACGAGGCTCATGCTCTCCGTCCCGCCCGCCACGACGACGTCGTACTGGCCGGCGGCGATGGCCTGCGAGGCCATCACGATCGTCTGCAGACCCGACGAGCAGAAGCGGTTGACCGTGGCGCCGGGCACCTCGTCCGGCAGCCCGGCCTTCATCGCGACGATACGGCCGATGTTCATGCCCTGCGGCCCCTCGGGCATGGCGCAGCCCAGGAGGACGTCGTCGACGTCGTTGACGCCGAGGCCGTCCACCTGCGCCACGGCCCCCTTGACGGCCTCGGCGCCCATCTCCTCGGGGCGAAAATACCGCAGCGTGCCCCGCTTGGCCTTGCCGACGGCCGTGCGCACGCTGCTGACGATGTATGCTCCGTTCGTTGCTTCCATGTTGCAGAGGGTTCAGATGGTGAAGGCCGTGGGGGCGCGGCGTGCCTCGCCCACGCGCCGGGTGTGGCGTGGCGGCTAGTTGCGCAGCGGCTTGTTGTGTTCGAGGATGTGCATGATGCGCTCCTTCGTCTTCTCCTCGCCGAGCAGGCTCAGGAAGACCTCGCGTTCGAGCTCCAGCAGGTAGTCTTCCGTGACCTCCTGCGGGCCGGAGAGGTCGCCGCCGGTGATGACGTAGGCGAGGCGGTCGGCGAGGAAGCGGTCGTAGTCGCTGATATAACCGCCCTGGTGGAACTGGTAGACGCCCACGCCGAGCGCGGCGCGGCCGGGCCGCCCGAGCACCGAGATGTGCATCTCGACGGGCGGCGGCAGGTAGCCCTGCTCGGAAAGCCGCAGCACCTCCTGCTTCGCCACGTGGAAGCGGCGCTCCGCGTTCATCACGACGGCCGCGTGCGGCGCCGCAAAGCCCATCGCCTTGGCCTGCACCGCGCTCTCGGCCACCTTCGCCATCGCCACGTTCTCGTAGTAGTGCTGGACGAGCGGCTGGAGGTGGCTGTCGTAGTCGAGCGCGCGCCGGCTGGCGAGCGCCGCCAGCCGCATCGTGCCCGTGCCCGCGGGGATCAACCCGACGCCCAGCTCGACGAGCCCGATGTAGGTCTCCGCTGCGAGCACGGGGTTCGGGCAGGCCATCGTCATCTCGCAGCCGCCGCCGAGCACGCGCTGGTGCGTGGCTACCACCACGGGCTTGCGCGCGAACCGGACGCGCTGGATGGTCTGCTGGAACCCTTCGATGAAACGCCCGATGACGTCGAACTGGCCCTGCGCGGCGGCCATCACCATCTCGCCCAGGTTCGCGCCGACGGAGAAGTTCTTGCCTTCGTTGCCGATGACGAGGCCGCGCAGGTTGGGGTCGTGCTCGACCTTCTCGATCACCTCCCTCAGCCCCTGCATCACGGTCTGGCCGAGGCTGTTGGCCTTGGAGCGGAACTCGTAGAGCGCGACGCCGTCGCCCAGATCGAGCAGCGCGGCATCCTCGTTCGCCCACAGCTCGTTTGACGGATCGGTCTTGACGGCGGCGAGGCTGATCTCGTCGGCCGCGCGCTCGTCGTCGACGTAGCCCTCTTCTTCGGGCACGTAGACCTGCCGCGCGCCGCCCTGCTCGCGGTAGAACTGCGTGTGCCCGTCGGCGCGCATCTGCTCCACCCACTCGGGCACGGCGATGCCGTGCTCCTGCATGGCCTCCAGGACGCGCTCGAACCCCAGCGCGTCCCACGTCTCGAACGGACCGAGCTGCCACGCGAAGCCCCACCGGATGGCGCGGTCTACGTTCGCGGGGTTGCCCATCACCTCGGGGATGCGGCGGGCGGCGTAGCCGAGCAGGTCGAGCGTCGTCTCGCGGACGAACGTGCCCGCGCGCCCGGTGTCGTCGAAGAGGCTCCCCAGGCGCGACGCCAGGTCGCCGCCGTGCGCCTTCAGGTCGCCCAGGTTCTGCTCGCGCGGCTCGG
>JAWWAN010000219.1:0-6338 GCA_033721675.1 Rhodothermales bacterium
ACCGCCGGCCTGATGGCCGTGCTGATCATCCTCTTCGCCCTCGTCGGGCGGGCGCTCTATGGCGGCCCCGGCATGATGATCGCCTTCGGCGTGGCCGTGGCGATGAACTTCGCCAGCTACTGGTTCAGCGACAAGATCGTCCTGAAGATGTACCGCGCGCAGGAGATCGAACGCCCGCAAGCCCCCGAGTTGTACGACATGGTGGACCGGCTGCGCCAGCAGGCCGCGCTGCCGATGCCCCGCGTCTACGTCATCCCCTCGGACCAGCCCAATGCCTTCGCGACGGGCCGCAACCCGAAGCACGCCGCCGTGGCCGTCACCAACGGCATCGTCCGCCTGCTGAATACCGAAGAGCTCGAAGGCGTCATCGCGCACGAGCTGGCGCACATCAAGAACCGGGACATCCTGACCTCGTCGGTGGCGGCGACGCTGGGCGCGGCCATCACGCTGCTGGCTCGCTTCGGGTTCTTCTTCGGGGGAGACCGCGACCGGGGCAACGCCATCGGGTCGCTGCTGATGCTGATCCTCGCGCCCCTGGCGGCGGTGCTCATCCAGATGGCGATCTCGCGCTCGCGGGAGTACGCCGCGGACCGCGACGGCGCCCGGATCTGCGGCAAGCCCCGTGCCCTGGCGAGTGCGCTCGGCCGGCTCCAGCGCGGGGCCGAGCAGCGGCCGATGCAGGCCAACCCCAGCACGGCACACATGTTCATCGTCAACCCGTTCGCGGGGGCGATGAGCGGCGTACGCAATCTCTTCTCGACGCACCCACCCACCGAGGAGCGCATCGAGCGGCTGCTTTCGCTGGAGCGCACGGGGGGCTGAAGGCCTCCGCCAGCGGGCGCTTTCGGATCCAGCCGGGGCCGAAAAATGTCCCTTACCAGGGAGCAAATTACGCGATTTCTTACGTACCCTAAAATGCTGGATCGCGTCCCGATTTAGCATCTTCTTTCTTTCGCAGGCGCTTCACGATGGAGAACTGGCTGCGCACGCATCCGTGGTACTTCGGGCTGTGCGGACTCGGGCTGGCGCTGCTGGTCGCGGGGGTGATCGCGGTGCGGCAGCCGCCCACGGAGGCCGCCGAGATGCCGGCGGCGCATCAGGCCTTCTGGAGCTGGGTGAGTGAGATCCCGGCAGACCCCGCCGCGGCCGTCGAGCCGGGCGTGGCGCTGCTGCAGGAGCATCCTGACCTACGCCTGCTCTATCTGCGCCTCGCTGAGGTCTGCCTGGAGGCCGGGGTGGGCGGCGAATGCCACGGGGCGCTCGCTCAGATCGCCCCGCCCGACTCGTTGACGGAGCGTTACCGAAGGGCTGCGCTGGCGCGCCTCGCCGCGGCCGCAGAGCAGGATGCTTCCGGCCGCTACTGGAGGCCCCTCGCGGCAGACTCGCTGCTCGACCCCGCTCTGGCCCGGCTCGTCGTGGACCAGGGCAAAAAGCGCGGCCAGGAGCCCTGGCTGGAGGCGATAGAGACGCAGTGGCAGCACCAGTTCGACGGCGGCGATCCCGCCGTCGGCGCGGTTTTTGGCCTCGGCTATCTGGCGGCGCTGCGCGGGGACTGGGATACCGCCGAGGCACTGCTGGGCCACGTCACGGAGGCTCTGCCCGATGACCCCCACGCCTACCGGGAATTCGGGCGCATCTACTTCTTCACCGAGCAATCCGAGCGCTTCGTCGCGGTCCTCGACGAGGCCATCCGAGCGGCCCGCAGCCAGCACGACCTGGCCCAGGAGCTCATCCTGCAGGGGAACCTCGGGTGGGAGCTGGTCCGCCGGAATCGCGACCTCGACCGGGCCGAGCGGCTGCTCTCCGACGCGCTCCGGCAGAGCCGCGCGCTGGCTGACGAAGAGACGGCCGGGTTCAACTACTACCGCCTCGCCGTCACCTATACCCTGCAGCACCGCTACCTCGAAGCCCTCGCCCTGCTCGACTCGGCGGACGTCCGGTACGCGCGGCATGCCTCGCACCGGCAGGCCGAGGTCTGGCACTACCGCGGCGCCACGCTGAAGCGCATGGCGCGGTTCTCCGAGGGCGAAGCCGAGCTCGAACGCGCCATCGCCGAGGCCAAGGAGCGGAATATGATCGAGGTGCAGGTGCGTTCGCTGAATGAACTGGCCATGCTGCACTTCAACCGGGGGCAGGTGGCGGCGGCGCGCATGGCCGGCCTCGAAGCCCTCCAGCTCGCACGGCAGGCCCGGTTGTACACGGAAGAACAGATCGCCCGCCGCTGGCTCGCCGCCATCGAGCGGCAGGACGGCCGCTACGAGATCGCACTCGAACAGTACCGCCGCGCGCTGATCGGGGCCCGGGAGGCCGGCAACGAGCCGGAGATCCGCCGGCTCTACTTCGAGATGGGCGAGACGGCGCTGGACATGCGCGACACGCCCGTGGCCGAGGCATACTTCCGCGCGATGGTGGACAGCACCGCCCTGCGGCAGGAGCCGGCGGCGCTCGCGCAGGCATATCGCGGGATGGGCGAGACGTTCGCGCAATACGGCACGATCCCCGAGGCGCTGCGCTACTTCAACCTCGCGCTATCCCGGCTGCCCGCCTCGCCGGAGGCGACCACCGAGCGCCGGTTGCGCGCCACGGTCCTGATCGAGAAGGCGCGGGCGATGCTCCGGCAGCCGGCCCCCGGTGAGGCCGAGGCCCTGCTCCACGAAGCCGCCCGCCTGGCCCCCGATTATCGCCCGGTGAAATACAGCGCCGCCGCAGCACTCGCCGTCGCCGCGTTGCGCCGGGGCCGCTACCAGGACGCCCTCCGGCACACGGCCGAGGCGGAAGCCATCGACGCGCGCGCACCGCGCCCCTCCGTGCACTGGCACGTCCTCTACCTCAAGGCCCTGGCGCTCTGGCGCCTCGACCGCCCGCAGGAGGCCGAAGCCGCGTTCCGGGGGGCCGTCGGGGTGCTCGAGACGCTGCGCGAGAGCCTCGCCTCGTCCACCAGCCGGGCCCACTTCGTGCAGGACAAGGTGCACGTCTACGAAGCCTTCGCCGCCCTGCTCGACGAGCAGGGCCGCACCGCCGAGGCCCTCCACTACACCGAGCGGGCCCGCAGCCGCAGCCTCGTCGACCTCCTCTACACCACCCAGCTCGAACGCAACGTCGATCTGCGCCGCCCGGCGGATCGCCTCCTGGAGATGGACCGGCGTGCCCGGGTGCTCGCCGACGCCCTCGATGCGGCGCCGGACGAGGACGCCGCCGAGCCGTATCACCGCACCCGCCTGTCCCAACTCCGGCGGGAGCATCGCCGCGCCGACTCGCTCTACCGCGAGGCTCGCCTCCAGCTCAGCCCCAACCGGCAGCTCTACGCTTTCAACCCTCTCCCTACCGACTCGCTGCGGCGGGGGCTGGGCCCGGACGAGGCGTTGCTGCTCTATGACCTGCGCGAGGCCCTCCCCGAAGCCGGCCTGGCGGCCTCGGCCGTGGTCTACGTCGTGCTTCCCGAGACGGTGCAGACGTTCCCGCTGGCCGTCGATCCGGCGCCGCTCGTCGAGACGATCCGCGCCTTCCGAGCCCACCTCGGCACCGCCGAGCAGGGGCCGGGCGAGGGGTGGGAGCCGTGGGCTCGCCGCCTGCATGCCGACCTCGTGGCGCCCGCGCTCGGCGCGCTGCCGGACGGCGTGACGCACCTGCACCTCGTCCCCGAAGGGGTGCTGCATTACCTGCCGTTTGCCGCCCTGCTGGACGCGCAGGGGCGCTTTCTGGCGGAGCGCTACACGCTGTCGGTGGCGCCATCCGCCTCGACGCTCAGCCTGAGCCGGGCTGCCAACCCGCGCCGGTGGGGCTCGATGCTCCTGCTGGGAGATCCCGACGGCGTCCTGCCGGGCGCGCGCCGCGAGGTGCGAGCCATCGCAGCCGCCGGCCCGGCGCGGCACGCGCACGTCGGGTCCGGCGCCGTGCAGGCGGTCGTGGAAGAGCGCGCCGGGGACTACGACGTCCTCCACTTCGCCACGCACGGCCGCTTCGTGCCGAATGCACCCTGGCGCTCTCACCTCGAACTGCACGACGGCGAACAGCTCACCGTCGAGGAGATCGGACGGCTCGACCTCAACGCATACCTCGTCACGCTCAGCGCGTGCGAGTCTGCCCTCAGCGGAGGGGGCGTCTCGGACGTACCCACCGGCGACGAGTGGGTCGGGCTGAGCCAGGCCTTCCTGGCGGCCGGGACGTCGGCCGTCATGGCGACGTTGTGGCCCATCGACGACCGGGTCAGCAGTGATTTCATGGTGGGATTCTACGCGGCACTCAGCCCTGAGGGCAAAGCGCGGGCGCTGGCTCGCGTGCAGCGACAGTTCATCCGAGACTCCCACACGGCGCATCCATTCTACTGGGCCCCTTTCATCGTCATGGGTGATCCGCTCTAAGACGTGAAGGCCGCCTGCCGGGCCTGTACGCGCCGGCACTCTCCCCCACCAACGGGAACGGCCCAAGGCGTGATGGAGAGGATGTCGTCTCTGTGGGAGTGTGTTTTACCATCACCAACCCACACGAGGGACGATCATGTACCCCATCCCCACAACGCAGTACCTCCGTCTTGCTCTTCTTGCCCTCGGAGCCGCTTTTCTCGTGAGCATGCTTCCCGCTTCTGCCGCCTGGGCCCTCGCCGGTGATGGCGGAGCACCCCTGCACTTGATGACCGTCCTCCCCACGGATGACGAAGAGATCGAGGAGCCCCCGCCGAGCTCAGGAGGGTATCAGCTGGCGATGAATGACGAAGAGGAAGAGGCGGAGGAACCCCCGCCGACCTCCGGCGGCTACCAGCTCGGGTGAGCCGTGCGCGCAGCGGGGCCGGGCCGTCTGCCGGGGCGGCCCGGCCCGTGCCGCGCGGCAACAATGACTGGCCTGGCGGGTTGGACCCGCGCTCATCGCTCCGATCTTGATTACCGCCACCGTTTCGCCATGAAGAAGCTGTCCTTCGTCGCCTTGCTGGCCCTGATGACCCTGGGGAGCCTGTCCGCGTGTGCCCAGTCCGTCGATGACGTTCGCAAGGAGCGCATCATCGAGAACCTCAAATACCAGTTCCCGCAGCTCCGCGAGTACGAGGTGACGATGCAGGAGCTCGTCGATTCCGGCGTGCCGGGTCTCCAGCGCGGCAGCTTCCTCATCGCCGGGCAACAGGAGCAGGACTTCCTCGTCACCGACGCCGGCGAGCTCTATCTGGTGGCGGCCGGCCCGGTGGACGTGAGCCGCACCGCAGCGGAGATCGCTGCGCTGATGGAGGAGGAGCAGGCGGCGGCAGCGGCGGAGGCCCAGGCCCGGCAAGCCGAGCTCGACGCGTTCATCGCCGGCCAGCCCGTGCGCGGAAACCCGGACGCCCCCGTGACCATCATCGAGTTTTCCGACTTCCAGTGCCCGTATTGCCAGCGCGCGGCCGGCACCGTCGAGCGCCTGATCGACGAGCGGGCGGACGTCAGGCTGGTCTACCTCCACTTCCCGCTCAACAACCACCCGTGGGCGCGCCCGGCGGCCATCGCGTCTATCTGTGCGGCCCGCCAGAACGACGACGCCTTCTGGATGCTCCACGACGCCTACTTCGCCAGCCAGCGCCAGCTCACCCCCGGCAACGTGCTCGAAAAGAGCCGCGAGTTCCTGGCCGGCACGGACGTCGATCTCGGGGCCTGGTCCGTCTGCGCCGAAGATGCCAGCTCCGAAGCCTATCGCGAGGCCGATGCCGAGGTCACGGCAGCGATGCGGCTGGGGCAGCAGCTCGGCGTCACGGGGACGCCGGCTTTCTTCGTGAATGGCGTCTTCCTGAGCGGAGCGCAGCCCTACGAGACGTTCGTGGAGGCCATCGAACAGGTGCAGGGGGGCGGCGAGTAATCGCCGGCTCGCTGCATTCCCGGCTCAAGAGGGGATCGCTCCGGCCCGCGCCGGGGGATCCCCTTTCTTCGAGGTCTCGGGCCGGGGTCAATCCAGCAGCGAGATGCGCTGGTTGCGGAGACGTGCCAGGAGGAGGTCGAGCGTGGTCCGCTGGTCGAGCAGGGCGCGATACTCGGCCTCGTGGAGGTAGCCTGCAGCATGGGCCTGCTCGATCCAGTAGTGAAGGCGGGAGCAGGCGCACTGGGCTTCGGAGAGGCGCGCGCGGAACTCCGCCGCGCTGTACCGCACCGCCCAGCTCGTGGCGATGCCGTTGGTGACCGCGCGCGTCGTCTGGCGGAGCTGAAGCGTGAGGGCGTCTTTCTCGGCCGTCGGGAAGCCGCGCGTAATCCAGAACAGCTCGGAGGCGAGCGCGCCGGCGTGCCGGTACGCGCGCAGGTTCAGGTAGGCGGGAACAGGTAAGGTGGGAGCGTCCATGGCGTGAGGGCGTGCAAGGGGAGGGGGAGGGCCTTCACGCCATGGAC
>JAWWAN010000220.1:0-6312 GCA_033721675.1 Rhodothermales bacterium
CCGTCATCCGTCCCGGCCACGTTGTTGCCACCGCCGCTGACGGTGCCGTAGTCGTCGTAGACCCGGTTGCCGGAGGCGGGGCTGGAGGCGCCGCCGCCGCTGACCGTGGCATAGTCGGCCGCGGCGACGTTGTTGGAGCCGCCGCCGATGCTGGCGGCGGCGGCGCTGGCCGTGTTGCCTTGGCCGCCGGCCACCGTCCCGAAGCTGCCGTTGACCACGTTCGGGAAGCTCGCTGATCCGTTATCGAAGCCGCCGCCACCGATCGTGGCGGACTGCACGCCGGCCCCGACGCTGTTGCTCGGGTGCCCACCGATCAGGTTGTGCGCGCTGCCGCTGACCGTGGCCGGCTCGAACCGGAAGCCACGCACGCCGTCGACGTGGACCTCGAAGGCCGCCGGGTCGGTCGTGCCGATGAAGTTCGTGCCGGGCGTGGTGCCGGCGTTGCCCGTCAGGCCCCAGCCTGCGCCGCCGCCGCCGCTGGCAGCACTCGTCTGGATCGTGCCGTCGGGAAACTTGATCCCCCCTGTGGTGGATTCGATGATCCCGGCCACGGTCAGCGGCGAGCCGGCGGTGGTGGTGCCGATGCCGACGTTCCCGCCATTGGGCTGCAGCAGCACGGGCAGGCGGCGGTTGTCCGAGGAACGGAAGCTGTCGAAGATGACGCCGACGTCGGTCTGGTAGTAGAGCGAGGCGCGGTCGCCTTCGTCGGCCTCGATCATGAATCCGTTGTACGATTCGTTCGCTCCGAAGACATGGAGCTTCGCGAACGGGGTGCCGTCACCAATCCCGACCTTGCCAGTGGAGAGGATCCGCATGAGGGACGGGTTCGCCGTCGCGCTGGGGTCGGTGCCGTAGGTGAAGTGGAGAGCGGGCGCCGCACCGGCCCCCCGCACCAGCGCCCACTTGTCCGAGAGGGCATCGCTGACGATCTGCCCCAGCTCGATCCCGCTGCCCCAGGCGCCGCCGCCGTCGCTGTAGAGGCCGAGGAAGGCGTCGGCGGCTTCGAGGGTGAGCGTCTGGTTCGTGTTCAGCGCGGCCGCCGGCAGGCCGATGTCCTGGCGCTCGATCTCGCTCCGCCCCTCCACGCGGAGGCCGAGGCCAGTGCCAGCGTTCTGGACGAGCAGCCCCGGCCCGCTGCCGTTCGTCGTGACGAAGACCGGCGCATACGGGCTCGCCGCGTTGTCGATCTCGAACCGGGCGGCGGTGCCGTCGCCCTGCTGGGTGAGGGTCATCAGCGGCACGAGCACGCCGGTCGACGCGGTGCCGGTGTAGGGCAGGGTGAACCCGCCTCCGGAGGGCGCCTGCCAGGTGGCGTAGCCGTTGGCGTCGGCCGTAAGCACGTAGCCGGACGCCGCGCCGATGGGGATGTGGAGCGTGCCGCTGTCCATGACGCGCAGGAGCGTCGCGCCACCGCTGTCTTCGACCTCCAGCACCGGCGTCTGGGCGCGCAGGGGCTGCATCCACCCGGCCAGCACCAGAATAACCAGCAGGAGCGCGAACGAGACATAACGAATCGGTTGCATGAGACCTCGGCGTTTGCTAAGTAGGAGGTGCCGGGCGCGTGGCCTACGTACGCCCCGTCACTCCCCCTCACGCAACCCCGCCGCGAAACCGGAAACGCCTTTTCTCGCGCGTCTTCGTTCTCCATCCCCGCTCGTACTTCTTCGACGCACATGCAAGGCGATGTGACGCAACTGCTGATCGCGGCGCACAGCGGCGACCGGGCCGCCTTCGAGGACCTCTACCGGCTGGTCTACGACGAGCTACGGCAGGTGGCCCGCGCCCAGCTCCGCCGCCGCCGGCCCGGAGACACGCTCCAGACGACTGCGCTCGTCCACGAGGCCTACCTCAAGCTCTGCGACCATGCCCGGCTCGGCGTGCAGGACCGGGCCCACTTCTTCGCGCTCTCGGCGCGCGCCATGCGCCAGATCCTCGTCGATCACTTCCGCCGGCGGCGGGCCGAGAAGCGCGGTGGCGCCCACCGCCCCCTCACCCTCCAGGACGGCCAGATCCCGGCCGAAGCGCGGGGCGAGGTGCTGCTGGCGCTGGACGAGGCGCTGACCCGCCTGGCGGCGCTGGACGAACGCCTCGCACAGGTCGTCGAGTACAAATTCTTCGGCGGGATGACGCAGGAGGAGATCGGGCAGGTGCTGGGCCTGACCGAGCGCACCGTCCGCTCGGACTGGCGCAAGGCCCGGCTCTGGCTCACGCGCGAACTGAACGGCACCCCCTGATCCGCTTCCGGTTTCGCCCGGCCATGCCGTAGGAAGAGATGCAGAGGCGGCCCTCCTCACCAGCCCCGGCTACGATGACGCCCGAACAGTGGCACCGGATCGAGCAGGTGCTCGACGTCGTGCTCGACCTCGCCCCCGCCGAGCGTGGGGCTTTTCTGGACACCGCCTGCCGCGCGGATCCCACCCTCCGCCGCGAGGTCGAGGCCCTGCTGGCCGCCGAAGATGCGGCGCCGGCCTTTCTGGACGAAGACGCCGCCGCCTTCGCCGCGCCGGCCTTCGAGGCCGACGGCGAGGCGTCAGACGGGCCTGCCGCCGCCCCCGCCGCGCCCGGCCAGCGGCTCGGCCCCTACCGGCTCGTCCGCGAGATCGGCCACGGCGGCATGAGCGTCGTCTACCTCGCCGAGCGCGCCGACGGCCAGTTCCGGCAGACCGTCGCCGTCAAGCTGCTGCGCCACCTCGGCGGCGACCCTGCCGGCCGGCGCCGCCGTTTCCGCGCCGAGCGCCAGATCCTCGCCGCGCTCCACCACCCGCACATCGCCCGGATCTCCGACGGCGGCGTCACCGAGGGCGGCTGGCCCTACCTGGTGATGGAATACGTCGACGGCCGCCCGCTGACCGAGCACGCCGACGCGCACCGCCTCCCCCTCGCCGCCCGCCTGCGGCTCTTCGAGACCGTCTGTGCCGCCGTCCAGCATGCCCACCAGCACCTCGTCGTCCACCGCGACCTCAAGCCGTCGAACATCCTCGTCACCGACGACGGCCAGGTGAAGCTGCTCGACTTCGGGATCGCCAAGCTCCTCGACGACGCCGAGGCTCCCGACGTCACCGTCCCGCTGACCGGGACGGGGTTGCGCCTGCTCACGCCGCAGTATGCCGCGCCGGAGCAGGTGCGCGGCGCGCCGGTGACGACGGCCACGGACGTCTATGCCCTGGGCCTGCTGCTCTACGAACTGCTCTCCGGCTGCCGGCCCTATGAGCTGGCAGGGAAGCCACCCAGCGAGATCGAGCGGATCGTCTGCGAGGCAGAGCCGGCCCGCCCGTCAGCGGCGGCTATGCGGGCGGAGGACGCTGAGGCGCACAGCCGCACCCGTCCCCGCGGCTTCGCGCAGCGGCTGCGCGGCGACCTCGACGTGATCGTGCTGAAGGCGCTTCGCAAGGAACCCGAGGCGCGCTACACCTCGGCCCAGGAGCTCGCCGACGACCTGCGGCGCTACCGAACGGGGCTGCCCGTGCAGGCCCGCGAGGCCACCCCCGGCTACCGCGTGCGCATGTTCGTGCGGCGGCACCGCGCCGGGACCGCCGTGGCGGCGCTCGTCGCCGTCCTCGTGCTCGGCTTCGCCGGCGCGATGACGCTCCAGCAGCGCACCACCGCCCGCGAACGCGACCGCGCACAGCAGGAGGCGGCGAAAGCCCGCGCCGTGACGGACTTCATGCTCGGCCTCTTCGACGCCAACCGGCCGGACGTGACCCCGACGGACACCGTCACGGCCCGGACGCTGCTGGCCCGTGGCGTGGAGCGCGCCGGGGCCATGCAGAGCCAACCGGAGGTGCAGGCCGAGATGCTGATCACGATGGGACGGGTCTACCAGACCCTAGGCCAGTACGAGCAGGCCGAGCTGCTGCTACGCGAAGCCCTCGCCCTGCGGCAACGCCACCCCACGCCCGAGCGTCTGGCTGAGGCGATGCAGGCGCTGGCCGCCGTGCTGCAATCCAAGAGCGACTATGCCGAGGCCGAGTCGCTCCTCCACGCCTCGCTGACGCTGGAGCGGCGGCATTTCGGAGACGTGCACGAGCGCGTCGCGGACAACCAGTACCGCCTGGCCTCACTGCTCAGAGACCAGCAGCGCTGGGACGAGGCCGAGGCCCACGCACGCGAGGCGCTCGCGTTGCAGCGGCGCCTTCTGGGCCGCGATCTCAAGACGGCATCGAGCGCGCTCCTCCTGGGCCACATCCTGACCTTCCTGGCGCGCTACGACGAAGCCGAGCCGCTGCTGCTCGAAAGCCTGGCGCTCTACGAAGAACACCTGGGCGAAGAGCACCTCGACCTCGCCGAGCCACTGACCATCGCGGGCCGGTTCTACAAAGAGTATGGCGATTATGCGCAGGCGGCAGACTACCACGACCGTGCCCTGGTCGTGCGCCGCCGGCTCCTCGGCGAAGACAACCCAGAGGTCGCGAAGGATCTCAACAACCTCGGCACGATCCACAAGGAAGCCGGAAATTACGTGGAGGCCGAGCGGTTCTACCGAGCCTCGCTCGACCGCTACCGAGCCTGGCTCGGCGACGATCACCTGGCCGTCGGGATTCTGAACTACAACCTGGCGGTGGCCCTGGAACGGCAAGGACACCTCGACGAGGCCGCCACGCGCTTCACCGCCGCCCGAGCCCGCTACCATCAGCACCTCGGGCCGGAGAATCACAGCCTGGCCAACGCGCTGGCCGGCCTCGGCAAGGTCCGGGAGCAGCAGGGCCGGGGCGCCGAGGCGGAGCAACTCTACCGCGAGGCCCTGGCGCTGTACCGGCGGACCCTGCCGGAGGGGCATCCTTACACCGCCTATGCCCTCGTTCCGCTGGGTCAGTTCCTGACCGAGCAGGGCCGTGCGGCCGAAGCCGAGCCGCTGCTGCGCCAAGCCGTCGAGATCCGGCGTACCCGGCTGGGCGAGGACGATGCGCGGACGGCCCATGCCGGGCTGGTGCTCGGCCAGTGCCTGGCCCGCCTCGGGGCCTTCGAAGAGGCTGAAGCCCACCTGCGGGAGAGCCTCGGCATCCTCCGTGCCGCACGCGACGAGCATCGCTTCTACGCAGCAGTCGCCGAAGACGCACTCGCCGCTCTACCGGACGGCGCCCCCGCCCGCGCCAACGAGCGGCACGGGACGGACGCCGAGAACCCCTGACGCACCGCCAATCCGACCCAACCCGTAAGCGCCCGTCGATAAACTTCGCAGGCCCCTCCGCCGCCGCTCCCGGCTCGCCCCCTTCAGCCTACCGGTTCGCGTTGTCCATGTCGGCCGAGATGTACCAGCGGCCGTCCGGCATCCGGCGCAGCGTCAGGATGAACTTGCCCGCATCGGGCCGCTCCGGCGCCGTGCGATACCCCCCGATGATATAGGCGACGGAGTCGGCCACGGCATAGTCCAGCGCGTAGAGGTGCAGCGGGCCGCCGGAGCCGCGGTACGCCTGCGCGATGGCGTCCCGCCGCCGGACCGGCGGGTGCCCCGGCCGCAGGATGAACCCGTCCGGCGTGAAGAGCGCCGCCAGCGAATCGGCGTTGCGTCCTCGCCAGCCGCGCTCATAGTCGCGGAGGACGCGGTCGAGGTCTGCGGGCAGCGCCTGGGCCTCTGCGGCCACGGGTGGCGGCGGCGAAGGCGCCGGCGGTTCGGGCTGCTGTGCACAGCCCTGCTCGCTGACGGCGAACAGGAGCACCGCTGCGAAGGCCAGCTTCATCGAGGCGTTCGTCATGCGCTACATCGTGGCAGGTGTTCAGGGCACGTCGCAGAGAAGTGTACGCATACGGCCCGGAACATGCACGGGCACAGCGACCCCTCGGGCAGACGCGCAGCCGCCTATTGCGCCACGGAGATCAGCTCCACGCGGACGCCGTCCTCCAGATCCACTTCCAGCACGGTGCCGATGCCCGGGCAGAAGAACTTGTGCTCCTCCACGTCCGGCTCCAGCGGCGTCGTGTCTTCGATCCGGATGCACCCGTCGAAGTCGCCGGCGGGTACCGAGACGCTTTCGCCGACGCTCAGCACACGGCCCCGGTCCTCGGCCTCGCCCGCGTAGAACTCCTGCTGGTAGGCCTGCCCCGGCGCGGGGTCGGCCGGCATCAGGATGCCCGCGCGCGCGCCGTCCACGCCCGCCTCCCACGAACCGGCGGTGCCGACGACCTGGCCGTCCTCGACCTCTTTGGAGTCCTCGCCCATGTACCAGACGTTGCCGTCGGCGTCCTGGGCGTACCAGTCATCGGTGTCTTCGATGAGGTCGCCGTCGAGGAAGACCTGGTCGCGGACGACGGTGACCGTGACGCCGGCCACCTCGCGGGTCTCTTCGAGGACTTCGACGACGATGCGCTCGGTGC
>JAWWAN010000221.1:0-6310 GCA_033721675.1 Rhodothermales bacterium
CCATGCAGGAAGGAGGCGTCGGCGTGGTCAGCTACCGCCCCAGCCAGGTGGCGCCGGCCGTCCTGGAGGCCGCCGACGGATGGCTGCTGACACGCCTGCTGCACCCGGAAGAAATCGCGGTGGTGGACGGGCTGCTGGCGCGGCGCGCATTCGCACCCCTGGACGCGGCGCGGCTCTCGGTGCAGCCGGTTGGCGAGGCCACGCTCTTCTGGGAGGGCGAAGACGCCGCGCAGGTGGTGGACTTCCAGGTGGCGCGGCGTGTGGTGCCGCACGTGCGGCACCTTCACAAGTACCTCCAGGCCCCGCTGCCGCCCGAGAAGCGATTCTACTTCCGGGGGAACCAGCACGGCCGGCGGTCCGCCGCCAGCCTCTGGGAGTTCCGCGAGGCGCTGGCCGAGGTGCCCGCACGGACGCTGCAATACCATCTGGAACGCCGCGACTTCGAGCGGTGGCTCAAGGAGACGCTGCACGACGACGAGCTGGCCCGCCGCATCCGCAAGATCCGGCGCCGCGCCCCGGAGCAGGAGGTCCTGCCCGGGATCCTGACGGCCGCCGTCGCGGGCCGCTACGACGAACTGGAGAGCCTGATCTGAGATGAGCGCCCCGGCGGAGACGAGGGAGACCGCAACGGACGGCGGGCCGCGCCCTTCGGCAGATTCAGGGGCGAGGCTGCCCGAGGTGCTTCCCTGGCACGCGCGGCCCGCCGAGGACGTCCTGAAAGCCCTCGGCAGCGATGCGGACCAGGGGCTCTCGCACGCGGAGGCGGAACGCCGCCGCGCCGCGCACGGCCCGAACACGCTGCACACCCGCCCCCGGACGCCCTGGTACCGGGTCCTGGGCCGCCAGTTCGCCGAGGCGCTCGTGCTGATCCTGGTCGCCGCCGCCGGCGTGTCGGTGCTCGTCGGGGCCGTAGTCGATGCGCTGACCATCCTCGGGATCGTGCTGCTCAACGGCGTGCTCGGCTTCGTGCAGGAGTGGAAAGCGGAGCGGGCCATCGAGGCACTGTACCAGATGCTGGCGCCCCGCGCCCGCGTCCGCCGCGCCGGGCACGTGGAGGAGGTCGACGCGCGGCACCTCGTGCCGGGCGACGTCGTGGTGGTGGAGGTCGGGGACCGGGTGCCGGCCGACCTCCGGATCCTGGATGCGTACGCTCTGCGCCTGGACGAGTCGGCGCTCACGGGCGAGTCGGTGCCGGTGGCGAAGGATGTGGCGCCGCTGGACCCCGAGACGCCGCTGGCGGCATGCCAGTCGATGGCGTGGATGGGAACGGTCGCCACGGCGGGCCGGGGTCTGGGCGCCGTCGTGGCGACGGGGGCCGAGACAGCCTTCGGGCGCATCGCGCATCTGACGGCCGAGGTGGAGGACGAGGCCACGCCGCTCCAGCGCAAGCTCGGGGTGCTGGGCCGCCAGCTCGGCGTGGCGGCGGTCGCGGTGTCTGCGGTCATCGCCGGGGCGGGCTGGCTTACGGGGCGCGGGCTGCTGGAGATGTTCATGACGGGCGTCTCGCTGGCCGTCGCCGTCGTGCCGGAGGGGTTGCCCGCCGTCGTCACGCTCACGCTCGCGCTCGGCGTCCGCGCGATGGTGCGGCGCAACGTGCTCCTGCGGCGCCTCTCCGCCGCCGAGGCCATCGGCGCCGCCACGGTCATCTGCACCGACAAGACGGGCACGCTCACGCAGAACGAGATGACGGTGGATCGCCTCTGGATCGCCTCCGGCGCCGTCGATCTCACCGGCGTCGGCTACGACCCCGCCGGCCACTTCGAGCGGGACGGGCGGCGGGTGGACTACCGGGCGGAGCCGGACCTGCTGGCGTTGCTGGAGACGGGTCTGCGCTGCACGCACGCGGAGGTCTACCAGGACGGCACGGCGTGGCGCGCGGTCGGCGATCCCACGGAGGCCGCCCTCGTCGTGGCTGCCTACAAGGCCTGGCTGCCGCCGGAAGGCCCGGCTCGGGTGGCTGAGTTCGCCTTCACCTCCGCGCGCAAGCGGATGACGATGGTGGTGCGGAACGGAGCGGAGACGGTGGCCCACGTCAAGGGCGCGCCGGAAGTGGTGCTCGCGCGCTGCACGTCCGTCCTCGTCGGGGGCGTGGCGCGTCCGCTCGACGCGTCCCTCCGCCGGGAGGCAGAAGCCGCGTACCAGGCGATGGCGCGCGCGGGCCGGCGCACGCTCGCCCTGGCGCGGCGCACCCTCGCGCCCGGCGCCCCGCTCACGGCCGAGGCCGCCGAGCAGGACCTGACGCTCCTGGGGCTGGCCAGCCTCCAGGACCCGCCGCGCCCCGAGGTGGCCGGCGCGCTCCGCAGGGCGCGGACCGCCGGGGTGCGGGTGGTCATGATCACCGGCGACGCGCCCGAGACGGCCCGCGCCATCGGCCAGCAGATCGGCCTCGGCGCGGGGCGCGTGCTCACCGGCGAGGCGCTGGCCGGCCTGGACGACGCGGCGCTGGGCGAGGCCCTCCGCGACGACGTGATCTTCGCGCGCACCGTGCCCGAGCACAAGCTCCGCATCGTCTCGCTGTTGCAGGCCCAGGGCGAGATCGTCGGCATGACGGGCGACGGCGTCAACGACGCGCCGGCGCTCAAGAAGGCGGACGTCGGCATCGCGATGGGCAAGCGCGGCACGGACGTGGCCCAGGGCGCCTCAGACATGGTCCTCACCGACGACCACTTCGCCTCGATCATCGCGGGCGTGGAGGAGGGCCGGCGGCAGTACGCCAACATCCGGAAGTTCGTCCGCTATCTGCTCACCTCGAACACGGGCGAGGTGCTGGCCATCTTCGGCAACATCCTGCTGGGCGGGCCGCTGCTGCTCCTGCCGGTCCAGATCCTGTGGATGAACCTCGTCACAGACGGTCTGACGGCCGTGGCGCTGGGTGTGGAGCCGGCCGAGCGGGACGTCATGCGGCGGCCGCCGCATGATCCGAAGGCGCCCCTCCTGAGCGGCCGCTGGCTGGCCGTCGTGGCGGCGCTGGGCACATACCTTGCTCTCGCCACGCTCGCCCTGTTTCACTACGTCCTGAGCCAGGGTGGCGGCGTGGCGCTCGCACAGACCGTGGCCTTTACGGGGCTCGTGGTGATGGAGAAGGCGAACGTGTTCAACTTCCGCGCGCTACGCGAGCCGATCCGCACCGTCGGCCTGTTCTCGAATCCGTGGCTGCTGGTGGCCGTGGCGGGCACGCTCGCGCTGCAGCTCGCAGCCGTCTACGTGCCGTTCCTCCAGGCGGCACTCCAGACGGTGCCGCTGGGCGCGGCCGACTGGGTGCTGATCGGGCTGGTCTCGCTGCCGGTCTTCGCCGTGCCGGAGGTCATCAAGATGCTCGGCGCGTGGAAACGGCGGCGCTCCAAGCTGGCATAAGAACCCGCTACTCCCCCAGCAGACGGGCCAGCCGTGCATCGTAGCCATAGCCGTCCTCCCGGAAATGCACCACGCCGTCGGAGTCGGTCCACGCGGTCCAGTAGAGCACGTGGACGGGCAGCGGCTCGGGCGCGGGCACCCGCGTCTCGGTCCACCGCGCGATGGTTTCTTCGAGGCGTGCGGACGTCCAGGCCGCGTCTGCGCGGAGCACGTAGCGCGCCAGCGCGAGGGGCGCCTCCAGCCGGATGCAGCCGTGGCTGAAGGCCCGCTCGGCCCGGCCGAAGAGCGCCCGCGCGGGCGTATCGTGCAGGCCGATGCCGTACGGATTCGCGATGGTGAACTTGACGCGCCCGAGTGGATTGGCCGGGCCGGGGTCCTGGCGGAGCCGCCCGCCGGGCAGGCGCCGGATGTGGTTGCGCGCGAGGTAGCCGGGGTCGTCCGCGAGGCGGGGCAGGATCTCGCCGCGCGCGATGCTCTGGGGCACGTTCCAGTACGGCGCCAGCACGACCTCGGTGAGGCGGGTGGAGAAGACCGGCGTACGATTCTTCCGCGTCCCGACGATGACGCGCATCGAGAGGACCGGCGCATCCCCCTCGACGACGACCAGCGAATACCCGGCGAGGTTGACGAGCAGGTAGCGCGGCCCGAGCGTGCTCGGCAACCAGCGCCAGCGTTCCATCGTGCGCATGATCTGGCGGATGCGCGCCTCGGCAGTCTCGTTGAGCGCACGCCGGGTCTTCGGCCCGGCGACGCCGTCGGCGTCGAGCCCGTGCCGCCGCTGGAACGTCCGTACGGCGGCGTCCAGGTCGTCGTCGAAGCGGTCGGAGGGCACCGGGGCGGGAAGGTCGCCAGTGACGTGCAGGCGGCGGCGCAGGAGGGCCACGCGGGGGCCGGCGTCGCCGTGCCGCAGCGTCGGTCCGTCCGGCAGCGCCGGCCAGCCGCCATGCTCGGCCAGGCGGCGGTACCGCGCGAGGGCGTCCCGGAGGCGGGCATACTCCGCGTGCGCGGGGTCGAGGGTGCCGAGCACCGCCTCGACGTCGCCGGAGGCGAGGGCGTCTTCCAGCACGGCCGAAAGGTCAGCGCTGCGGGAAGGCAGCGTCCATCCCGGATGTACGGCGGCGGGCCGGACGCGGCCGTGGAGACGGTGCGCGGCGTGCTGGAGGAAGGCGTCGGTGAGGCGCACGTCCAGCGCGGCGAGGCGGCTGGCGTCGAGACGGGATCGGGGCGCTACGGCTCCGAGGCGCCGCGCGAGGTCGGTGGCGCCGTAGGCGTCCGGATCGAGCCCGTGCCGGCCCGACTCGCGCAGGGCCGCCAGGAGGGCGGCGGCGGTGGGGCGGGGGCGGCCATCCCGGAGCCACGCGGGGGCGTAGGCGTGTGCGTGGTAGAAGGTGTACACCAGACCCGGCTGCGCCAGGCCGCGGGCGTCCTCGACCTCGGCGCGGATGGCCTCGGCGGTCTGCGCGCGGGTGGACGACGCAGCGGCTAGCAGGAGCGCGGCCAGCAGGAGCCTGGCCAGCGGGCATCGGCGAACGGCGCTGTGCATCTCTTCGCCCGTAGGCTGCTCATGGATACAGCCACAGGCTAGGAGGTGCCGCGCCGGCGCGCTAACGGGACGGGGCGGGAAGGGGCGTGGGCCGCGCCCGCTTTCTTCCGCCGGGGATTCACGTACGGCGCGTCTCGGCAGAGCCTATCGCGCCCGGTCGTCCGCCGGGGGCGCGATCCGCCACGTGATGCGTCCGACTTCCTGGCCCTCGTAGAGCTGCCGCGCAAAGACCTCGTAGGCGTAGCGACGCCCTTCTTCAGGGATGTGCACGAGCAGGCGCAGGCGAGACCGGGACCGGGCTGGAAAAAGAACGTCGCGGAAGAGACTCCGCCCGTGCGGATTCAGGCGCACCCCCATCACCTCGCGGTCCTCGTCGGGGGGCTCGCCCAGGAGCCGCCGCAGGAAGTCGGCGTCCCGGTGCTCATCTTCCTCTCGGTCGATTTCCATAGGCTCGTATTGCCCTCCTGTGCCCAGGGCGTCCAGCAGGCGGACCGGCGCTTCCAGCCAGAGCTCCGCGCCTTCCGGTAACTTCCCGCCGATCTCCAGCCGCATGGGGCGGGCCCGGTCCGGAGCGCCCGGCGCGAGGAACGGCAGGGGCACCACGCGGCGCCCCGTGGCACGAAGTCGGTACCTCGGCACGTCGTCGACGACGTTGAGGTTGCGCCACGTGACGTTGTTGTTCTCGCGGATGAAACGCAGGTAGTTAGCCCAGGTGACGAATCCGTCGCCGGGGGCGTTCGGGAAGACGGTAGCGGGGTCGAACGGAAAGGGGTCCTCGTCGCAGTCGAGGATCCCGACGAGGCAGTAGTGCCCCGTCGGCGGTACGTCCGCAGTGGGCCAGGTGATGGGATCCGAGACGGTGAGCACGTCGCCCACGGGGACGTTCGGCAGCGTGACGGAGCCCACGGGCGTCCAGAGATCCGGCGTGACGAGCGTCGCCGGCGGTGACCAGTATACGTGTGCATCTACGTCCGTCGCGGCAGACCCGCCCCGGTTGCGGGCGCGGACGTAGACATAGTTGTCCTGTCCCGCCTCGGCCGTAGTTCCCAGTGTGTTGCTGTTCTCGGTCCCGCTGCCCTCACCGAAGGCGGCCTGTGGGTTGCCTACCCTGGCAGAGCGGAGGATGAGGTCGGGGCTGGCGGAGAGGGGGCCGCCGTGCGGGTCGCCGGCGTCACCCACGTAGTCGCGCAGGTAGACGTCGGCCGTCAGGTTGAGGACGTTGCTGCGGGCGATGCTGCGCAGGTCCGGCATCACGCCGATCTTGTCGATCGACTCTCCGTAGGCGGACCCGGTGCCGTAGACCGGGTCGCTGAGGAGGGCGCGGAGCTGCCACGGGGTGAGGCGGCGCCCCAGGCGGGCCTCGGCCATGCCCTGCACCGACAGCGCCGCCCCGGCAATGATGGCGGCGGCGGC
>JAWWAN010000222.1:0-6297 GCA_033721675.1 Rhodothermales bacterium
ACCGGCGACCTCTGGTTCACCGACAACGGCCGCGACAACATCAGCCCGGACCCCGCCGTCACAGACGACCTGCCGTCGTGCGAACTCAACCACGCGCCCGAGGCGGGCCTGCACTTCGGCTTCCCCTACATCCACCAGGGCGACACGCCGGACCCCGAGTTCGGCGCCGGGCACAGCCCGGACGACTACGCGCCGCCGGCCGTCAACCTGGGCCCGCACGTGGCGCCGCTCGGCATGATGTTCTACACGGGCGCGCTGTTTCCCGCCGAATACACCCACCAGGCGTTCATCGCCGAGCACGGCTCCTGGAACCGGCGCGAGAAGATCGGCTATCGCCTCAAGCTCGTGCGCTTCGACGACGCCGGGATGGCGACAGGCCAGGAGGTCTTCGCGCGCGGCGTCCGTAACTCGGTCGGGTTCGACTGGCATCCGCAGACCGATGTGCTCTGGTTCACCGACAACGGCCGCGACAACATCGGCGCGTCGATGGTCGAGGCGGGGATGATCCCGGCGGACAGCGCCGTGGCCGTCACGGACCGGCTCCCGGAGTGCGAGCTGAACCGCGCCCCCGAGCCGGGCCTGCATTTCGGCTTCCCGTACGTCCACGAGGCCACCGTGCTCGACCCCGAGTTCGGCGAGGGGCGCGACCCGGCCAGTTATGTGCCGCCCGTGGCGACGCTCGGCCCCCACGTGGCCCCGCTCGGCATGGAGTTCTACGAGGGCGCGATGTTTCCCGAGGCGTACCGCAACCAGGTCCTCATCGCCGAGCACGGCTCGTGGAACCGCTCTGAGAAGATCGGCTACCGCCTCAAGCTCGTCCGCCTCGACGGCGAAGGCAACGCGACGGCCCAGGAGATCTTCGCCGAGGGCTGGCTCCAGGGCGAGGAGAACTGGGGCCGCCCCGTGGATCTCGAATTGATGCCGGACGGCTCGGTGCTCGTCTCGGACGACCAGGCCGGCGCCATCTACCGGATCACCTACACGGGCGAATGAGGCGCCAGGGGGCGTCCGCCGGTGAACGCACCCGGCGCGTGGTGCCGGGCCCGGAACCCATGGAAATCGCCGCTATGATTCCCGGAGACATCGCTACCGGCAGAGGAACGCGGCGCAGCAGGGCCTCCGTCTGGCCCTGGCTCGCCGTGCTGCTGCTCGTGGGCTGTGCGCCCGAAGGGCCGGACCCGGCGGCCGCGACGGCACCCGCCCGCCCGGAGGAACCGACCGTCACCGACGCGGCCGCCCCGCTGCCCGAGGGCGCCATCCGCCAGATGGTGTACGTCCCTACCTACTCCCACATCTACGTGCAGGACGGCACGCGGGAGATCGATCTGGCCGCCACGCTCAGCATCCGCAACACGGACCCGGACCGGGCCATCACCCTCACGGACGTGAGCTACTTCAACTCGACGGGCCAGCTCGTCCGGCGCTACCTCGAGCAGGCGCTCCGCCTTCAGCCGCTCTCCTCCCGGGCGTTCGTCATCGAAGAGCGAGACAAGGTGGGAGGCGTCGGTGCCAACTTCATCGTCGAGTGGCAGAGTGAAGCCCACGTCAGCTCCCCCATCATCGAGGCGGTCATGATCAGCACGGCCAGCACGCAAGGGATCTCGTTCGTGAGCAGGGGGCAGGTGGTCCGCCCGCTCGAAGGCGACTCGCTCCGATGAGAGGCCCTGGATGGTGCTGAGCAGCGCGTCCCTCCCGGTGGTCCGCCGGGGAAGCTCCGGCCGGCTCACCCGTTCCGCTCCCGCACCCAGATCCAGCCTTCGCGGCGTGCCATGGCAGGATCGGGCGGTGGCATCGAGCGGCCCCGCAGAAAGTCCAGCCCGGCGAGCAGGCAGGCGGTGGCATCGAGCACATCGGCATTCCCCAGGAGCGTGGCTTCGAGGCCGGCGGGAATGCTGAGGTGGGCGTGCAGGCCGCCGAGGATGGCGCGGCGCACCGCCGCATCGGCCGGACGCTTGTAGCCGGACGCCGGCAGGCCGCAGGCGCGCAGCGTGGCGGCCGGATACACCTCGGTGGCGGATGCCTGCTCTAGGCCAGGATCCCAGGCCAGTGGAAGGGCGAGGCCGGTGCGCCGCCGAAGCGCGCTGAGCAGGGCGAGCGCGGCGTGGGCCGTCCGCGCGATTCGGTCCGCGCCCACCTCCAGCGGGAGCTTGCCGAGGCGGGCATGGACGGAGCGGTCCGTGGCGCGGCGGAAGAGCGCATTCGGCGCGCCGGCGAGCGGCATCCCGGCCCTGTGACCCTGGAGCCCGTCGGCCAACGGCGCGGGCCAGCCGAGCGGCGCGTCGAGCGCGAGCAGCGTGCGCGGCGCCTCCGCCATCCACCCGGCAATGCGATCTACCGGATCGACCGCGGCCCCCGTCGTCGCCGCCATCAGGCGGAGCGATTCACCCTCCACGACGCCACGTGCCAGCCCCACGCGGCGGGGGTCCGTGGCACAATCGACGCCGATGACGAGGGCGCCCTCAGGCACGGGGGAACTGCGGGTGCTCGGTGACGCGGCGGGCCTGCCCGAGGTGGCGCAGGGCGTGGCGCACCAGCATCGTCAACCCCTCGCCCACGGTGAAGCGCACGAGCGGGCTTACGGGCGAGGCGAACCGGCCCGTGTTGAGGTCCAGGCCGTCGGCGTCGCGGATCGCCTCCTTCATCGCCTCCTGCATCTCGACGAACCGCTCCACCACGCTGCTGTCCATCAGGCCCGGCAGAGGCTTGAAGGTGCGGAAGGTCTTCACCTTGCGCGGGTTGTCCGGCGAGACGGTGCGAATCATGAAGCGCCCCAGCAGGCCCGGCCGGAACGGGACGGCGCCGTCTGCACGGCGGGCGCGGGCGAGCCCATCGCGGAGGCGGGGCAGGTAGAGGCCGTTGGTGATGTTGACGTGCTTGAGGCATTCGAGCACGCTCCACACCTCCGGCGCAGGCTTCCAGGCGAGCTGTTCGTCGGTGAGCGCGTGCCGCAGCGAATGGGCCGCCGCGATGGCGGCGTCGGCGTCGGTGTGGAGCTGTCCGAGGTGCGGGTGCGTCAGGGTAGAAATCGAGTCGAGCATAGGGGTCGCCCTCCGGCATGATGGACGGATGCGGGGAGTGTGCGGCTGCGCGCGCCGGGGGTTGCAGGCTTCGCCAGTTCTTCGCAGTTGGGGCGTCAGGCCCCAAGGCGGACCTCGCCTACGGTGCGGCGCACCGCCTCCCGCAGCCGCTCCAACTCGGCCGCCACCTCCAGGCGTTCCCCGGCGGCGGCGTCCAGCGCGGCGCGCTCCTGCGCGACGAGGTCGGCGTAGGGCTGCACGGTCTCGCCGACGCGGGCGAGCGCGGCGTCCACCTCGCGGTCGAGCTGCTCGGCCAGCACGCGTTTCAGCTCGGCCCGCAGCGCCTCGACGCGTTCCCGAAACTCGGCGACGGCCTTGCGCTTCTGGCGCGGCAGCACGAACAGCCCGACGGCCGCCAGCACGCCGGCCGCGATGAAGCCGCCCGTCACGTCCAGCGCCGTCGCCGTGATGACGACCGTCGTGACGGCGCCCAGCCCGAGCGCGGCGGCCTCGGCGCCGAGGAACAGGGTAGCGGCGTCGCGGGCGTTTTCGAGAATCCGGCGGGCCTCTTCCCGGAGGTCGTACCGCTCCACGCGCCGCCCGGCTTCCTTCATGATGGCGTCGAAGACCTCGGCGCGGTTGTAGAAGAAGTCGCTCTGTGCCGCGCCGGGGTGGGCGGCACCGGCGGCGCGCACCCGGTCTGCGAAGGTGCCCAGCGTGCGGTTCCAGGTGGCGAGGGCCTGGCGCAGCAGCGCATCCACGGCCTCCGTCACGCGGTCCTCGATCTGGCGGTCGGTGTCGCGGACGACCTGGCGGGCGAACTCCTCCTTGAAGGCGTCGCGGTCGCGCAGGAGGCGCAGCTTCGAGATCCGGATGGTGTCTTCGAGGAACTGCACACCGCGCCGCTCCATCTCCAGCAGCAGGGCATCGACCTCGGCGATGTGCGCCCGATAGCCCTCGCGCAGCTCGGCGCGGGCGGCGTCGAGGCGGCGGCGCAGCACGTCCAGGTTCTGCTCGTCCTCCTCCACGACGGCGCGGCGGGCGCCGAGGCGTTGCGCCAGCCCCTCGGCGAGCCTGCCGGCGGCGTCGAGCGGGGCGGTGAGCTTGAGGGCGAGGCGCTCCGGGCCGGTAAGCGTCCGCGTGATGAAGGCTTCGAGCGCCTCGAAGCGGCTCGCCTCCCAGAGCGCCTCGCCGCCCGCCCCGGCCTTGGCGGTGAACGCCTGCTCGGCGCTGACGGGGAAGATCTGCGGCTCGAAGCCCATCAGCTCGCGGCACCCGCTGCGGATGTGCTCCAGCACCTGCCTCAGCTGCTCCTCGCTCTTCGCCAAATCCGCCTTGTTGAGCACGAAGACGAGGCGCTTGCCCCAGGCCCCCCGGATGAAGTCGAGAAACTGCCGCTCGCTCTCTGTCAGAGGCCGGTCGAAGGAGGTGACGAAGAGGACGAGGTCGGCGCGTGGGATGAAATCCTCGGTGATGCGCTGGTGCTCCCGCACGATGGAGTTGGTGCCGGGCGTATCGACGAGGTTGAGGTGGCGCAGCAGTTCCGCCGGGTGCCGCCGCTCCACGACGTATTCCGAAAGCTGGCGCTCCATGCGCTCCGCGCCGTGCCGGAGGATCGTGATCTTGGCCGTCGTCGGGATCGGCCCTTCCTCCATGATCGTCTCGCCGAAGAGCGCGTTGAGCACGCTCGATTTGCCCGCGTTGAACTCGCCCACGACGACGAGGAGGAACAGCGCGTCCAGGTGCGCCGCCACGTCGCCGAGCTGCGCCACCGTCTCGGCCTCGGCGCCGGTGCGTTCGAGCAGGGCCTGCAGGCGCAGGAGCGCGGCGCGCTCGGCATCGAGCAGGCGGGCGACGGCGGGATCGACGAGGGCGTCCATACGGGCGGTGGGGGGCGGATGAGGACGGGAGCGGCAATATAAACCGTGCGGGCGCGGGAAGGGAAACGGGGCCGGCGCCCTACCGCCGCAGCGCCTCCGGCAGCGCCTCCAACCAGCCGACCTCGACGACGGCCCACAAACCCAACAGGATGGCCTCGGCGGCGTCGTGGCGTAGCGAGGTCGGGCGCGGCGCTCCGGCCCACTCGATGACGCGGCGGGCGAGCGCGCCGGCGGCCTCCTTGGCGCGGCCGCTGCCGCGCTGCTCGCGCCGCAGCAACAGGTCTTCGCGCCAGTGCCGGGCATCGACGGTGCGGACGCGCAGGCCGCGCCGCGCGCCCTCCCGTTCCCAGAGCTGCGCGAGCCGGCCGCCGCCCTCCAGCACGAGCCATTCGAGGTCGTCCGCCTCGCGCAGCAGACTGTAGGCGCCGCGCTTGAGGCGGGCCGCCGTGCCGAAGTTCTGCGAGCGGTACCAGCGCAGGCGGCCGTCGCAGCCGTAGCAGGCCAGCCCCGTGCGGAGGCCGAGGTCTACGGCGAGCAGCGACGGCATCAGGCCACGACCTCGGCGCCGGCCTCGGCGAGGCGGGCGAAGACGGCGTCCCGGTAGCCGTAGACGAGCAGCAGCAGCAGGTCGCCCGGCGCGGCCCACCGGAGCGCGGCCTCGACGGCATCGAGCGAGGTGGCGACGCGGGTGACGGCGGCGTCGCCGGCGAGGCCGTGGCGGCGCAGCTCGTCTTCGACGAGGCCGGCCACCTCGCCGGGCGCCCGGCCGCGCTCGTAGCCGGGCAGCTCCATCACCACGGCATGGTCCGGCGCGATCCGGCAGGCGGCGCGCACCAGCCCCCGCACGTCGTCGTCGCTGCGGTCGCCGGCCTGCCCGAGCGTCACCAGCCGCCGCCGCGCCGGCATCCTGCGGACCGTCTCGACGAGGGCGTCGAGCCCGTGCGGGTTGTGGGCGAAGTCGACGACGACGGTGGCGCCCTCGACGGTGAAAACGTTCGTGCGGCCGGGGTTCTCGATGGGGTCGTTGCGGAAGGTGCGCAGCCCTTCGGCGATGGCGGCAGCGGGCACGCCCAGGCACTGGGCCGCGCACGCGGCGGCGAGGGCATTGGCTACGTTGTGCCGCGCCGCCCCGCCCAGCGCGAACGGCATCGCCTCCACCGCCAGCAGGGGCTCCTTCCAGGCGCCCTCGGCCACGACCACGGCGTCGCCCTCCACGAACGCGGCCACGCCGCCCCGCTCCAGGTGCACCTGCACGAGGGGGTGCCCGGCCTCCAGGCTGAACCAGCCGATCTGGCCGCCGAAGGCCGGCGCGCGCGCCACGAGGCTGGGGTCGTCTGCGTTGAGCACGAGCGGGCCCGCCGGGTGCGCGACAAGCTCAGCACGGTCCGCGCCGCCGAGGA
>JAWWAN010000223.1:0-6290 GCA_033721675.1 Rhodothermales bacterium
GGCCTGTGCCTGATGTTAGGCCTCTGGCAGGACGTAGACACCAACTCCATCGGGCAGAACATCTTCTACATGATCTTCTTCGTGGTGGACGTGGTGCTGATCGCCACGCAGCACTTCGAGGAGGCGGCGTACCTGGGTCTCTTCGCGATTCTGCCGGTGCTGGGCAAGCACCGGGGGTGGACGCACACGTGGTGGGCGATGCTGCTGATTCCGTCGCCGCTGCTGATCCTGCCCTACGTGTTCTTCCCCGAGCGGCCGCTGGCCGGGCTGCCGTTCTACGGCGCGGCCGTGGTGGGATACCTGAGCCATCTGTTCATGGACGGCCTCGTCGTCCGCCTCCGCCGCCGCCGCACGGCGTGAAGCGCGGCCCGCCGCCGCCCGCCCGCGCCCGCCCATCACCATTTTCCAATTCTCAAACGGCACTTCGGCGGGCCGAGCCGGTAGAAAGGCGCCTGAGTTCAACCGCCGCCCTCGTATGACCGACGTAGCCTCCGAGTCTTCCGCCGAGTCGCCCCCGGAGCCGGCGCCGCGCAAGAGCGCGGCCGGGACGGTGGCCGCCGGCATCTTCAGCAGCCGGATCATCGGCTTCGTGCGAGAGGGGGCGGTGACGTATTTCTTCGGGGTCAGCGCGTTCTACGACGTCTTCCAGGCGGCGCTCAAGGGGCCGAACCTGTTGCAGAACCTGCTGGGCGAAGGCACCATCTCGGCCGCCTTCATCCCGGTCTACAGCCGGCTGATCGAGGAGGGGCGGCGCGAGGAGGCCGGCCGCTTCGCCGGGGCCATCTTCGGGCTGCTGCTGGCCGTGGCCGCCGGGCTGGTGCTGCTGGGCATCACCTTCGCCGAGCAGCTCGTGACCGTGCTCACACCCGGCTTCACGGACGACGCCGCCAAGGTGGCGCGGGGCGAGCTGCCCATCAACCGGTTCACCGTCACCGTGCAGGCCGTCCGCATCATCTTCCCGATGACGGGCGTGCTGGTGCTCTCGGCGTGGGCGCTGGGCATCCTCAACAGCCACCGGCGCTTCTTCCTGCCCTACTTCGCGCCCGTGCTGTGGAACGTCGCCATCGTGGGCGGCCTCTTCGGCTTCGCCTTCTGGCAGATCGACGACCCGCTGGCGCTGGGCGAGACGGGGCTGCCGGCCGAGGTGCTGCGGCAGCTGCTCTTCGCGGCCTTCTGGGGCGCCCTCGTCGGCGGCGCGCTCCAGTTCCTCGTCCAGCTCCCGCTCGTCTTCGGGCTGCTGAAGGGCTTCCGCGTCTCGCTCTCGACGAAGGTGACCGGCGTGCGCGAGGCGGTCAACGCGTTCGGGCCGGTGGTGGCCGGGCGCGGCGTCTACCAGCTCTCGGGCTACCTGGACGTGCTGCTGGCCTCCCTTCTGGCCGCCGGCGCGCTGGGCGCGCTCCGGCCGGCGCTGATGCTCTACGGCCTGCCCGTGGCCCTCTTCGGCCTCTCGGTGGCGGCCTCGGAGCTGCCCGAGCTGGCGCGCGTGGGCGCCGAGGCCCGGCAGTCGTTCCTGACCCGCCTCGAACGCTCCATGCGCCAGACGCTCTTCCTGACGGTGCCCTCCGCCATCGGGTACCTCGGGCTGGGCTTCCTGATCGTCGGGGCGCTGTTCCGGCGCGGCGCCTTCGGCCTCAACGACAACTGGCTGGTCTACGTGGTGCTGGCCGGCTACAGCCTCGGCCTCATCGCCACGACCGTCTCGCGCCTGCTCCAGAATGCGTTCTACGCGCTGCAAGACACCAAGACGCCGGCCAAGATCGCCGTCCTGCGCGTGGTGGTTTCCGGCGCGCTGGCGGTGCCGCTCATGTTTTTCTTCGACCGCTACGCGGTCTCCGGCACCCTCGGCTTCACGGCCGAGGGCACGCGCCTCTACTTCGGCGCGCTCGGGCTGGCGCTGGGCACCACGGCGGGCGCGTGGATCGAGCTGTGGCGCCTCGTCCGCGCGCTCAAGACCCGGATGCCGGCGTGCCACATCCCGTGGGCCGGCATGGCGAAGATGGCGGCGCTGGCGACCGTGGCGCTCGCCCCGGCGGGCCTCGTCTGGTGGCTCGTGGCCGGGTGGCCCGTGCTCGTCGTGGCCGTGCTCGTCGTGGCGACCTTCGCCGCCGCCTACCTGATCCTGGCCCGCCTCCTCGGCTTCGACGAGATCGACGCCTGGGCCGGGCGCTTCCTGCAACGGTTCAAATAGCAGGTCGCAGGTCTGAAGGCTTCCGACCTGATGACCTTCGACCTTTGACCTGACGACCTTTCCCCGTCCCCGGCGGAACGCACTAAGTCGAATGTGAGTAATCGGTTACCTCGTGCCCGTCGCCCCCGGCTCCGCCCTCCTTTCTGCCGGGACGTCTGCGCGCCGGCTCCCCCTTTCCGCGCACTGCTGGAGTTGCCCATGCCTCGCCTCGCTACCCTCTTCGTGCTGCTCGTCTTGGCCGCCCCGGCGTGGGCCCAGCAGCGCCTCGATGCCCCCGCACGCGCCCTCGCCGACGACGGCGCCGTGCTCCACGTGAGCGACTGGCTCAACGCGCGCCCCGAAGCCCGCGCCGCGCTCGAGGACTACCACCGCCGCAAGGACCTCGGCCTGCTCCCCGCCGCCAAGACGAGCGACGACGAGGTGGGCGACGTGCGCACCTTCAAGGTCTTCAACTACACCTCGCAGCAGCTCGACCAGATCGAGTTCGAAATGGTGCGGGATCATGCCCGCTTCCAGTTGTGGATCGAGGTGGCCGAGAAGAGCGTCCTGAGCGATGCCACGCTCGACGAGCTGGTGCTGGAGCTAGGCAGCCGCACGCCGGCGGGCTCCATCGACCCCTCGCGCGGCCTCATCGAGAACGACGAGGAGATCTTCGGCCTGCCGCCGAACGTGGACGGCGACGGCAAGACGGACATCCTGCTCGTCGACATCCGCGACGGCTGCGACGGCACGAGCTGCTTCCCCGTCGGCGGCTTCTTCTTCGGCACCGACCTCTCGTCGGCCGGCAACAACCGCGACGTCATCTACCTCGACACCAAGGTCGCCCGCGACGCCTTCACGACGCTCGCCCTCACCGCCGCGCACGAGTACCAGCACCTGATCCACGCCCGCTACGACCGCAACGAGATCACGTTCGTCAACGAGGGCCAGTCCGAGTACGCCGAGGTCATGAACGGCTACCCCGGCCGCTCGATGCGCTACCTGGGCGACGCCACGACCTACAACGTCAGCTTCTTCCGCTTCCTCAGCAACGACGACCTGCGCGTGCTCAACGACTATCAGCGCGCGGGCCTGTGGACCACCTACCTGGCCGAGCGCATCGGCCCCGAGGCCGTGGGCAGCATCACGCGCGAGCCGGACGGCGGCATCACCGGCTACAACACCGTCCTCCAGCCCCTCGGCTTCTCCTTCACCGACCTGCTGCTCGACTTCCACACGGCCAACCTGCTGAACGACCCGGCGGTGGATGCGCGCTACGGCTACGAGACGGCGCAGCGGCAGGCCCTCCAGGCCGTGCCCTCGACGACGGGCGACGGCCGCTTCGCACTCGAAACGCCGACCACGCCCCTCACCGTCACCGACGGCGCCGTGCAGTACGCCACGTGGAAGCAGGTGACCGACTTCGAGCTGACGCTGGGCGTCACCTCCGGCGAGGGCCTCCGCATCCGCCTCTTCATCTTCAACGACGGCGGCGTCACCGAGCAGAACCTCGCCGGCGGCGGCACCTTCGCCGTGGCCGGCCACGCAGACCGCATCGCGCTCGTCCTGGCCGACGTCGTGCTTGACAACCGCAACGCCTTCGTGGACCTGAGCGCCGCGTGGACCGCCGATCAGCTCTACGAGGCCGTCTCCGTGGTCTACGACGACGGCACGGTGCCGCGCGACGAGAACAACGTGCTGGCCGCCTTCGGCCTCTGCGACACCACGCCGCCGGTGCCCCCCTGCGACAGCCGCCAGGCCAACCGGTTCGACGTCCCCCAGGGCGCTATCCCGGCCAGCGTCTCCGTGGCCCCCTACTACGACAACGAGTTCGCCGGCTCGCCCGTCTCCGACGACGCCCCGCGCGACTTCAAGCTCGTGATCTGGGGTGAGAAGATCATCCAGCGCGGCGGCGGCGACCAGGGCATCCCGAACAACGACGACGTGCTCTTCGAGCTGGACGTCGAGGACACGCGTAGCAACAACGGCGCGACGCTCGTCTTCCAGGAGGTGGACCTGGCCGCGTACCAGGACGAGCTCGCTGCGGCGATGGAAGGCCGCGAGCGCGTCTACATCGGCCTGATGGACGCCGGCATGGACGATAACTTCCTCATCATGGGCGTGACCGAGTTCGACGGCAATACGGACGCCGCGAATGCCACGTCCTTCCTCCACCTGCCCAGCTTCTTCAACGGCGTGGATCCGTGGGCGGCCTTCGCGCAGCTCGTCGTGGGCGGCAACCCCGTGCTGGAGAACCGCGTGATCCCGGTCCGCGCCGTGTTTCTCGTCCCCTCCGGGGGGCCCGTGGCGGACGAGGAGGCGGCCGAGGTGCCGTCGGCCATCACGCTCGCCCCGAACTACCCCAACCCGTTCAACCCCACCACGACGATCGAATTCGCCCTGCCCCGCACCACCGACGTCCGCCTCTCGGTCTACGACCTGCTCGGGCGCGAGGTGGCCCTGCTCGTCGACGGCCTACGCGCCGCCGGCACGCACCGCGTAGAGGTCGACGCCGCGCGGTGGTCGAGCGGGCTCTACCTCTACCGGCTGGAGGCAGGCGGGCAGAGCCAGACGCGCCGCATGATGCTGGTGAAGTAGACGCTGGTGCAGTAGGGGCGCGGGCGCCGTGCCTGCCCGTCCCCGCCGCGTGGTCATCGCGCGCGCCGTGCCTGCCCCCGTTGTCACCCCGATCGCCGTCCTCTCCGTATTGTCATCCCGAGCGCAGCCGAGGGATCTCGCCGGTTCAGGCTGGCGCCATCCCGCAAGGGCGAGATCCCTCGACTCCGGCCTGCGGCCTCCGCTCGGGATGACAGGTGAAAGTGGCCTCCGCTCGGGATGACCAGGGGAGCGCGGCGGCGGGTCTACCTCCCCTGTCCAGTTCCCTCGGCTCCACTCGGGACAAGCCTTCGCACGGAGGGGGACTTGTTCGATGAGCACCGCGCTATCCCCACACGTCCCGCCCCATGCAACGGGGAGGACAGGAGGGGTAAACAGGGTGCGCAACCCCGCTGAGATGAACGCGGTGGCGCGGCTCGCTTCCCGATTGCGTTCCCCCGGCCCTTGCTCGTCGGCGTCGCGCGCGTATCTTTGCAGCACGGCTTTCTTCTCCCCACTCGGCGATCCATGAAGTACCTCCTTCCCTTTCTCACGGCCTTTCTGCTGGTGGTGCCCGGGGCGGCGGCGCAGGAGGCGCTGCGGCTGGCCGGGCCGGCGGTGACACGTGAGGCCGCGCCGGCCGCGCCGGTCGCGCACGGAGCGCGAGACTCGCTCGTGGCCTACGAGGACGGGCAGATCGCCGTCGTCGTCCTCGACGGCGAGGAGCGGGCCGAGGCGTACCGGCTGGGGCCGGGCAGCCGCCAGGCCAACCGCTTCGTGACGCCGCCGGGCGCGCGCCTGCTGAGCCTCCACGTGGCGCCCTTCTACGAGAACGACTTCGCCACGAGCCCCCTCCCGCCCGACACGCTCCGCGACTTCCGCCTCGTGCTCTGGGCCGGCGACGGCGCCGGGCGCCCGGGCGCCGAACTCCTCGCCCTCGCCTTCGAGGATGCCCGCGCCAACGCCGGCGGCGCGTTCGTCTTCGCCGAGCTCGACACGCTCCGCACCTTCGACCTCGCCCTGCCGGATACCTTCTATGCCGGCCTGGAAAACACCGGCGACGACGCGAACCACCTCGTGATGGGCGTGGCCGCCTTCGACGGCAGCACCCCGGTGTCGTACCTCTACCGCCCCGCCTTCAACGACAGCCTCGGCGCCTGGCGCCGCTTCGACGCCGTCTTCTCTTCGGAGAGCGGCGAGCCGCTGGGCGACCGCGTCCTGCCCATCCGGGCCGTCTTCGAGCTGCCCGCGCCCGTGGCGGACGAGGAGGCGGCCGAGGTGCCCTCAGCCATCACGCTCGCCCCGAACTACCCCAACCCGTTCAACCCCACCACGACGATCGAATTCGCCCGGCCCCGCACCGCCGACGTCCGCCTCGCCGTCTACGACCTGCTCGGGCGCGAGGTGGCCGTGCTCGTCGACGGCCTACGCGGGCCGGGTACGCACCGCGTGGAGGTCGACGCCGCGCGGTGGTCGAGCGGGCTCTACCTCTACCGGCTGGAGGCAGGCGGGCAGAGCCAGGCGCGCC